>CAIOCC010000138.1 GCA_903856555.1 uncultured Bacteroidota bacterium | reverse complement strand
GTATCGTTAGGACATACTGCCAAGGTTGATACACCAAAACTCGATGTGGGTCGAAGAACGTAATCCTCCGAGGTTGTCGTACAACCTTGCTGATTAACCACCATTAACCTGTAAGAGCCTGGCAATACCGTTCTAAACTCAACGCCCGTTTCACCTGGCATATCCAGCCCATCACGCTGCCATTGATAAGATAAGCCGGTTTGTTGAATGGCTCGAAGGGCCAAGGTATCACCAAAACATGCTTCACCTTGGTTGCTTGTCCAAACGCTTGCTTGTGGAACGAAATTCACGCTTCCCTGAACATCGAATTCACAGCCTCCATAGGTAAATAGCTTGGCCATATAAGTACCTGCCGCCATAGTTTGATACGGCTTCCCTGACAAGTTTTCCGGCTTGATATAATGAATACTTCCATAGCCTCTTTCAGCCACGCAAATTCCACCCTTTGAATCAACGCTTAGGCCCGTTGGGTCATTCAAAGAGCCTACCACATGGTTTGTGCCGTTGTATCCAACAATAACTCGACCGGTTTGGGCCCCTTTGCGCCATTGCATCACATGACTATTCGCCCTTGAAGTAAAATAAAGGGTGCCAGCAGCGTCCATTGCCAATCCCCATGGCTGGCTCCCTGTAGCAACTGTAACTCCAGCATTGGATCCTGATGGCCATGCTTGGATTCGGTTGTTATAATAATCTGCCACATAAATAGTACCATCGTATCCTATACTAATTCCGGCAGGGCCATTCAGCTGATTTGGTTGACTACCACTACCCTGACCACCCGCAATCACCGTCCCTTGAGCCGACCCATTCACCCAACGCATAACCCGGTGATTGGAATGATCAACAACAATCAAAGCCCCATAAGCATCCAAGGTAATCCCGTGGGGTTGATTAAGTTGATTTAACATCGTACCCGCACCGTTCCCTCCGGCGACAATTTGACCAGTTGTACCGCCAAGGGCCCATTTCATAACCCTGTGATTTCCCATATCGCTAACATAGACCCAGCCAAAATCATCCACATGGACCATCACCGGCCGATCCAATTGATTCAATGCCGAACCTCGACCATTCCCACCGGCCACCACTTGGATTGCCCCGTTAGCCCCATCCCGTCTCAACACACGATCGTTCTCAAAATCGGCAATGTAAACGTTTCCAGATTTATCTATAAAAACACCGTGAGGACTATTAAAGCCCGAATTAGAGTAGGTGGTGATGTATTGAGACTCCCAACGGTGTTGAAAAACACCATCCCTGTACCATTGAACCCCTGCGATATTGTTATCGGAACTAGTCATCGTTATTACTCCCGGATTACATCCTGCAACAACGTTTGCATTCAAGGATGCTGCCGGAAGTGGTCTGATCGATGTTTCCCTCGAATACGAACAACCGACCCCACTTGATGCCTTCAGTCGGTAATGACCCTCCTGAACGGCCTCAAAATTTAAACCGGTAGCACCGGGGATATCGATTCCATTTCGCTGCCATTGGTAGGAAAGGCCTGTATCTTGAATGGATGTAAGTCTCAACGTGTCTCCAATACAAACCTCCTTCTCGCTGTTGCTATGCACAACGACATATTCAGGGATTCTTGCAAAACCATCTATATTGATAAGACAACCCCCG
>CAIOCC010000137.1 GCA_903856555.1 uncultured Bacteroidota bacterium | reverse complement strand
GCAGACCGACCCCTGGGTTCTGTGGGCCACCAAAGGGGGCAAGTCATCCATCAAAACGGAGTTTTTGGAGAGCATGTTCAGGCTTCGCTCTGCTGGGTAAACCAGATTGACTCGACGGAGGCTCTTCAGGAATCCTACCATGCCCTCCAAGCCATCCTCCAAACGGCCTGTTCCCAAAAGGGCCCGGTCCATATCAATGTTCCATTGCAGGAACCGCTTTACGACGTACCCGACCCTTTGCCAAAGCAGGCTTTTGAAAGCGATCTTTCATCGCAGGAATTTTTGAACATCCCAACCGAGTTCCCGAATCTTCCCAACGAGCTCAAGGAGGCCTGGAATAGCGCCTTGGTTCAGCGCCAAAAAATTTGGCTTTTGGCGGGAATGGGCGCACCCGATTCCGAGTTGGACCGCGTTCTCGAACAGCTATTGGAACAAAGCCCCGCATGCCAACTTTGGCGCGAAGACCTTTCCAACCTTCGCAGCGGTCGTCGTATCAACGAAATGGCATGGAATCATGCCCTGCCGGAACCCCCGGATCTCTTGATTTCATGGGGTGGGCCCCTGGTTTCCAAAGCATTGGGGCGTTGCCTGGCCCAGAATCCCCGCCTCTTGCATTGGCGAATCGACCCTAGAGGCGAAGCCATCGATACCTACCAGCGTTTGGACGGGGTTTGGGCATCGGAACCCTTGCAAGCCCTCCAATCTCTTCTTGAGCTGATCCCCCCATTTTCCTACGACTCTATAGCAGGTGATTATGGGATGAATGATCTATCGAAACATCTATTGTTGGAACAACAAATCCAAGAAAAATACAAGGACATTCCCTACTCGGATTCCTGGGCCATGAACGCTTTGAGACCCCACCTGCAGGGCGCCCGTGTTCATTTGGGAAATTCCAGTTTGGTCCGAAAGTTTTTGGCTTTGCCATCGACCACCAAAGCTCCTGCCTTCGTTCATTGCAACCGGGGAACCAGCGGTATCGAGGGCAATGTATCAACAGCCCTGGGGGATGCATTGGGTTCCAAGGGTTCCGGGGAGGTCTGGCTTTTGAACGGGGATCTGGCGACGGCTTACGATGCCGGTGCTTGGTTGGTGGAGCCCCGGCCTTTGCTTCGGGTGGTCCTCTTTAACAACCAAGGCGGCGATATTTTTCGACAAATCCCCGGTTCCTCAACGCAGGCCGAGTGCGAAACCTTGTTTGCTACCCCCAGGCCCATTCATTGGGAATCTTGGTGCGCCGGCTATGGGCTCCCTTGGCGTCGCGTAGATTCCAAAGAAAGCTGGGAAGCCGGCTTGGCCTGGCTGAAGGCCCAAGAACAATCCGCCGTCTTGGAGGTTTCTACGTTGGTAGAAGCCAACCGAGAGGCGGAGAGGCAGCTGCGGCCCAACCAGCCTTAAACTTGCAGAACTGACCTTGAAACCTTTCAAAGACCCTTTCAACCATCCTTTCACCAAACCATGAACCAACGCACCTACTCTTGGACGCCCCTGGCCGCCTTTGAAGAAATCAAATTTGAATTCTGCGAAGGGGTCGGCAAAATTTCGATTAACCGCCCTGACAAACACAATGCCTTCACGCCGCTCACCGTTCAGGAAATGTCGCAAGCCATGGAAATGTGCCGGCAAGACGCCCGTATTGGCGTGGTCATTCTGACGGGAGAGGGGGGCAAGGCCTTTTGCAGCGGAGGAGACCAAAGCGTGCGCGGTCACGGTGGCTACGTTGGCAAAGACCAAGTGCCCAGACTCAATGTTTTGGATTTGCAAATGCAAATTCGTCGCATCCCCAAACCGGTGATTGCGATGGTAGCGGGTTGGGCCATTGGCGGGGGCCATGTTCTGCATGTTGTTTGCGATTTGACGATTGCGGCCGAAAACGCTCGATTTGGTCAAACCGGCCCCAAGGTGGGCAGCTTCGACGGAGGATTTGGAGCCTCCTATTTGGCCCGCATTGTCGGGCAAAAAAAGGCCCGTGAAATTTGGTACCTCTGCGATCAATACAATGCAGCCGAAGCCTTGGAAATGGGCTTGGTCAACAAAGTAGTCCCCCTCGAAAGTCTTGAAGAGACCACCATGGAATGGACCCGCAAAATCCTGACCAAAAGCCCCATCGCCCTGCGTATGCTCAAAGCCTCCTTCAATGCCGAATTGGATGGACAGGCCGGTATTCAAGAACTGGCCGGGAATGCCACCCTTCTCTACTACCTGAGCGACGAAGCCAAGGAAGGCAAAAATGCCTTTATCGAAAAACGCGATCCCAACTTTGATTCTTTCCCCAAATTCCCTTAAATTCATCTCATGTTACCAAAATTCCTTGGGGCAACCTTCCTGGGCATCACGTTGGCCTGCGCCTCCCCCGCCGATCCGACGGACCCTACCTTGTCCAATACCGCTTCCCAACAAGCCCCTCAAAACACCATGCATTCAGCCGAACAACCCCTAGATTCCGGATTATCCGACCTTCGATTCCACGACCTAACCTTTGTGGACATTCACGGCAAGTCTCGCAGTATGTCGGAATTCAAGGGTCGGCATGTTTTGATCGTTAACACCGCGTCGGAATGCGGATACACGCCGCAATACAAAGACCTGCAGGCGCTACACCAACAATACGGTTCCAAAATCACGGTGATTGGATTTCCCTGCAATGATTTTGGAGGCCAAGAACCCGGGGATGAAAAAGCGATTGAAGGTTTTTGTTCCAAGAATTACGGTGTTGATTTCCTGATGGCATCCAAGGTCAGCATCCAAGGCGAAAATCGGCATCCGGTGTATCGCTGGCTTATGAGTAAGTCCCTCAACGGCTTATCGGACGCGGTGGTGCGCTGGAATTTTACCAAATTTTTGGTAAACGGAGAGGGTCAATGGATCGCAACCTACCCTTCATCGGTTTCGCCGATGGATGCCCAAATCACCAAGCAGCTACCCTAAGGGGATAAACGTTTAATACCGACTGCAGGTTCGAAAACCTGCTTTTTTGCAGGGGCCATGAGAACCCTGCTCCTTTGTTACGGTGCCCTTTCCTTTGCCCAAATCGGGAATCCCCTAGGGGCCCAATCCCCGTCGAACGGCGTACAGGGAACTCTGAACGTTTCGGCCCAAGTTCGATCCCTGCGCCAATTTTATTGGGTCCGCGAATTACCGCGGAGAGATGAAGTCCCCGGCCAAGGACGGATCGGATACTTTGGCGGTGAGGCAAACATAACCCTTCTATGGGGGGCCAAATCGGATTCCAAAACCAAGGCTTTGAGCCTTCGTCCTAATTGCTGGCACAACATATTGGAATTACCTTCCATGGATTCGTTGATCCGAAATCCCGTGAATGTTACGATTCAAATGGAAATCGAATGAAGAACCCTGCATTCCTATTGGTTACTTGGTTGGCCGTCTTTCTGAGCCACCGCGATCTGCATGCCCAAGGTGGGTCGGTGCAGACCCGCTTAATGAACGCCTACCGTGGTTTGATTTTTGACCAACCTGGCCAGCCCATTGTAAGCGGTAACCAACAATCGTACAGCATCCAAATTCTGGACCCAAGAACCCTGGTTCTGGAGATTGCAGCTCCCCCAAGAACGCCGCTCATGGTTCAAATTCAATCCGTCCAACAGATATGGAACCATGCCGTATCGCCCGCTGAATCCATTCCATTTGCGTGGGAGGCGGCCTTTTGCAATGCAGGGATCAACGACGAGCGAATGGCTAGAAGACTAGCTATACCGTTGGACGTAAATCAAAATCAATTTCAGTTTGAAATGAACGATTATCAGCCCATCCCCGGTAATCCGGAACCGATTGATGACAGAGTCAAAGCGTATTTGTATGTGTACGGCCGGTTGGGTCCCGTAGGATTTGTTACACCCGGTTTCTACACCAACCCCATGAATATCCAAGTATGGTACTAATCAAAACGAACCTTCCACCGCCACCCATCAAAGGCCATCCTATCTGCCAAGACCCAACCATCCCTCTCCTATACAACCACCCTAAAAACCAAACCAAAAAAATGAAAAAGCCTTCTTCAATCCAAATCCTGATGAGCCTGAGTATGGTCGCTGTCCTGTTGACGGTCAACAACCTATACGCCCAAAACACAGGCGTTATCAACACCAACCTCAATGTTGGAGCAACGATCCTTGCCCAGCTCAAATTAACCAACAACTCCGATGTTCAATTCGGCAATCTTTCAGCCACCACACCGGGCCATGTTTTTCTTTCACCCACCGGTAGCGGTCACACCAATACCGGGGTTAGCACTTCGGTAGGCAAATTCACCGTGGAGGGATCGACCAGCGGATCCGTCAAGGTAACATGGCCTGCCAACATTGTTCTTAACTCCTCGATTGGATCCAATACATTGATTTATAACCTACAGGTTAATGGAAACGGCAGCGATCTGGCCTCTGGATCCACCATTCTTGGAACAGGTGGATTGGGCGTAGCCGCAACAGCCGATGTTACGCTGGTCGCCGGAAAATACTACCTCTATGTGGGAGGAAAAGTAGGAGGAACAGCCGGCAGTGCCGCCAATCTGAACGCCCAAGCAACGGGCGTTTATGCGGGGATTGCCAATTTCCGTGTTGAGTACAATTGATCGATTCAAAATCCCCCTCCTCGGTTGGGGGGAGGGGGACTGATTTTGTTTAAAACCTCCATCTTCTTTCAAAAAATCGTATAAATGAAAAAGAGCATAGGAATCCTTCTCTTCTACTTGGTGTCTCGCTGCTGCCATGCCCAGGTTAGTATCGCGCCAACGGGACTTCTTTTGGACGGGCGAGGCCAAGGCGTCATGTACATTGGCAATACCGGCAGCCAACCCCAAGAGGTTCGGATCCAATTTCAATTTGGTTACCCCGGACAAGATTCGATGGGAGCTCTACAGATGATCTACGGGGATACCATCCGTGAAAAATCACACGGTTTGGGTCCTTCGATAAAAGCCTATCCCTCCGCCTTTACCCTGCAACCCCAATCCCAACAAATGGTGAGACTACTCCTCAAAGAACACCTATTCCCTCAAGATGGGCTTTATTTCTCGAGGATAAAAATCAACTCCCAAACAGCCGTTCCAGATGCGGGAACGGTCGATTCCACCTCCGTTGGAACCCAGGTTTCTTTTCGGTTTGAACAATTCCTTCCTGTATTTTACCAACAGGGGAAACTGGAATCTGCTCTTAAAATCGCTAACCGGACTCTTGAAGCGGATACCGGAATTGGACGGCTGAATTTTGATTATCAGTGTTCCAGTCATACGCCCTATTTGGGCCGTCTTCGATACCGTCTCTTCTCGGAATCGGTCGTGAAGACTCTCTCGATTGGAAAGGATAGGCCTGCCGTCAGCGAACAAGATACTTCGTGGAAAGAAATGGAAATAGCCCTTTATTTTGAAGGCAATCGTCGTTTCCATTTGCCGTGGCCTCAAGCACTCAGCCCTGGCAAACATTGCCTAGAATTGGAATTTAGCAAGGGCCGAAGTGATTACCCCACCTTAACTTATGGGATTTCTCCCGATTTCCGGGAGAAGGTTTGCTTTGATCTGCCATGATTTAAGCTTCATGACCCTTCCTGAATGTTTCGCCTTGTGCGTTGCGGCCCTATCAAGTCAAAGCGACTCCTTAATCTCCTCGCCTTCCTTTCAAGATGCCGTGGAATACCAAGCCTTCACCCGTTACTCAGGGTACAGCGTAGGTTGGCTGACGGTCCTCAAAGCAGGGAACCACTGTTGGTTTCCGCTCAAAGATTGGTTGGATCAGGGTGGGTTCACTTATCAAAAGCTCCTTGTCAATCGAGGCCCCAATGCCCTTGATACGATCCTTAAGGGGTATTCACCCCTACGATCCAGGCGATGGGAGGCCAAGCGTTTTGATTTTCAAACCGGCACCAAAATAAATGCGACACAAAACCTGATCATCGATGATCGTTCATGCGTCTGGGTCAACGGTTTATGGATTGAAAAAGAGTACGGATTAACGGCTCGCTTTAGAGAACAGGCCTTGGAACTCGATTTTGAAGGAGCGACCTTGGCGCCGGTACGGCAGTGGTTTGATTATAACTCCCGTTGGAGTAAATCGAACACTAAGACTTCGGAGAGCCTGAGAAATAACATTGAAAAAATAGAACGCACGAGCCTATCGAGCAAGTCCTTCGAAATTTCTACATGGACAGGGAGCTATCAAATCAATCTCGAAGAGGAATTCAATCGAGCCGCCCTTCAATGGGAGGCTGTGGGCCATGCCGGATTCATGGGATTCAGGTTATTCGGATCGGCAACGGCGTCCTTGAACCGATTTGACAATGCCTGGCCGGGCCTGGAGCTGCAATGGGCCTGGGGTCGCCAACACCAAATCAATTGTTTGATTTCTCCCTACTCGGTCTCGGGTCCATGGAAAATTTCGGGTAGCAACTCCCTTATGAACCGTACCATTGACTTTGTGACGCCTTCTGGAATCCACTCACGACGATGGCTTCCTCCGGATGGACTGGCCGAATGGTCCTTAAACCACGGGGCAACCATCCCTGCCGCCTCCAAAAAACCTATCATCGTTCATCTTCTTCCTGGAAACAACCGAATTGACTACCGTCGTCTAAATCCATGGGGAGGGATTTCGAATCATCGTTTGATGTGGAATATTCCAATGGGTATGATTCCGCCAAAACGTTGGAATTACGGGTATGAAATTTCCGATCGGTTCAAGACGAGCGGATTCTTGGGTTACGGCTTCAATCCCTTCCTAAGTCTGCGTACAGAAATTCTACTAGAGCCCAGGAGTGAAATACCAAGGCAAGCTGGCTGGATGTTAACATGGGCCGGAGCATGGACAGCGGGGCGATACCTGTATGGCCAAACAAGCTGGACCCTCACCAACAACCTGCAGCAGTTTCAACAACAAGTTCATCTCCATCTCAGCAACCATTTCCAAGGGACTCTGAGGCATCAAAGGAGGAACCTTCAGCGGGCTTTCCGCACGAGCCCTGGGTTAGGACCCGATTGGACTCCACGGGAGCATTTGGACTTCCTTGCTCAATGGAGCCTCCCAAGAGGATATGGGCTCAAAATGCTCCGCTTGGAAACCCCTCTTCTGGGGCCAAAGCGAGGATTTTTCGATCGCAAGAATGCGCATGGGCTCATGCAATTTGAAGCATGGGGACAGCTTTGGTTTTGGAGCTTACCCGAAGGAAGGCTATCCTGGCAGGGTCGAATTCAACCCAAGCGATCTCCCGCCTCCATGGTGTACCAAATTAGCGGTCAACGACAAAGCTGGCAGGCCTTCTTGCAATGTCATTTGCGCTCGGGTCATCATTTCAATGTTACTTATTCAACTTCAAATCCCATTGCTACCCCCGGCGCTTTTGCGAATACCATCCATTCAACTTGGTCCTTTGAGTGGAAATGGATAGGCCTTCAAGGAAGTAGGGCTCTACGAGTCAGCCTCCATGATCAAAAGACACGCTGGGAGTGCAAAGGACAATTTATGTTACCGCATCAACCAAACCAATACCCGCTCATGGCCGCCAATGGTTTGTCCTTCATACACCTTGAGTGGTTTGAGGATCGAAACCATAACAAAGCCAAGGAACCCGATGAAGCCGTTTTGGATGCCACAGGGGGATTTGAGGTCCCTGCCGGCATCCCTTATCAAATGATGGACAATGGGTCAGCACTCCTCGGACCCTTTCCAAACCATAGCCGACTGCGAATACGATTAACGCCTCAAACCATGCTCAGTCCTGGTTGGGTTAGCGATCAAAAGGAGTTGGAATTGGTCTCGCTACCAAACTCCACGGCCAAATACCGTGTCGCCCTTTTGCGGAGCCGACAAATCTATGGGACCGTCCAATTTGAAATCCCAACCAAGGAACGACCCCCAAGACCCCCTGGCAGCGAAGCAGGTGGGATTCTGATTTATGCCCTTCGATTGGAAAGGGAAGTATTTCAAGCGGTCGATTCTATACTCCAAGATGGGGAGGCTTTAAAATTTTTGGGTGATTCGAATAAAGCCCAAAAAACACGAACCTTGAGCGATGGTTACTTTGAATTCAATGATTTGACCCCGGGCCTCTACTTGGTAGGGCCCCTTCTAAAACAAGATGGACTGCCCTATCAATGCCGCCCACAGATGATGGACCTACGCCAAAAAGAAACGGGCGAAGCGGTGTTTCGACTGGAACCGAACGACGGTCTTACTTTTTGAGCCAGGCTTCCCAGCCCATGGCCTGCAATTCACGGTCCTTGGCGGTGACATCGTCGTGCATTTTCTGTTTATAAGCCTGCATCGCCGCAAGGAGTCCAGGTTTGGAAGTCGCCAAAATCTGAACGGCGAGGAGGCCCGCATTGGCCGCGCCATTCACGGCCACGGTAGCCACCGGCACACCGGTAGGCATTTGCAAAATGGATAACAAGGAATCCCAACCATCGATGGAGTTGGAAGACCGAACCGGAACGCCAACAACCGGCAATGGAGTCGAGGCAGCCAGCATCCCGGGCAAATGGGCCGCACCTCCTGCCCCAGCCACCAAAACCCGAAGACCACGACCCGCCGCTTCCTTGGCATATGCCGTCATGCGGTCGGGGGTTCGGTGCGCAGACAAGACATGCAATTCGTAGGCAACGCCAAAAAACTCCAAGACTTCGGCCGCTTTGTGCATAACCTCCAAGTCCGAGGTACTTCCCATAACAATGGCTACTTCGGCAGGTGATGGGGGGGTGGATGGGCTCATGGGTTGGTTGTTTACAGCGTAAGGTTCAAAGAAAATTTGAAGGTTCCAATCAATTTCCAGCTTCGATGCGTAGACATGCTTCAACACGGTCGGCTATTTGATTTGCGACGGCGAGATCCGGGTGCACCACGGTCACATGCCCCATTTTGCGGAAGGGGCGGGTTTCGGCTTTACCATAAAGATGAACAAAAACCCCTGGCAAGGACAAAACCTGATCCAAACCCGGGTAAACCACGGGCCCACGGAAACCTTCTGCCCCTACCAAATTGACCATGACCGCGGCAGAGCGCAGGGATGTATCACCCAGCGGCCAGCCCATCACGGCACGGATATGCTGCTCAAATTGAGAGCAATGAGCAGCCTCAATCGTGTAGTGTCCGGAATTATGGGGCCGCGGCGCGGACTCGTTCACCAAAAGACGGCCTTGGGTATCCAGCAAAAACTCGACCGCCAGAACGCCGACCGTGCCCAAACCTTCGGCCACCGCTGCAGCCATTTCCATGGCTTGGGAACGCAAATGGTTGGGCAAGAGGGCCTCGGTTTCCACCGCAGAGCCCGCCATAACCCGGCTGACCAAATTCGCCCGGGGATCAAAATGCATCAAGCATGGATCGTAACAGCGAATATTCCCCTTTTGATCCCGAACCGTAATCACCGCTAATTCAAGAGCGATGTCAATCTTTTGTTCCAACAATGCAGGCGTATCGGGCAAATCAACCAAGTCCTCCAACGAACCCAAGATTTGAACACCTTTGCCATCGTAACCCCCACGGGCCGCCTTCCAGACCGCCGATGGATGGAATAAACCGGCCATTTCCCCTTCGGGCATTCGCCAAAACGCCTTGAGTTCATCGAGACGCTCAAAGCTCCGAAAAGGAGCCGTCGGCAATCCTTCCCGTACATAAAATTCCTTTTGGGAAATCTTGTTCTGAAGAAGGGCGAGGATTTCGGGGCGGTGCCAAACTTCGATGCCCTCCCCTTCCAATTGAGCCAAGGCGCCCGCATGGACGGCTTCCAACTCGTAGGTCAAGACATCGCAACCCCGTCCAAAATCCAAAACGGCCTGGGCGTCGGAAAAGGGGGCACAAACCGCCGATGGAAAGCGCATGGCCACCGGGGCCAGGGGATCAGGGTCCATGAAACGTGCTTGGAGTCCGAGTCGGTGAATCGGATCCAGCATCATGCTTCCCAATTGTCCGCCTCCCAAGACGCCTAGGACCTTGTGTTGGGCCTGTACCTTGCTCATAAAGCCGATGGGGAACAGGAAACGAAGGGCAAAAACGATTCCACAGCCCAAAATTAACCTATTTTAGCCGGGCCATGGACCGCGTTCGCCCCAAAAAGCAACTGGGTCAGCATTTTCTGACCGATGTGCGACTTGCCGAAAAGGTCGCGCTATCCCTCACGGGCTGGGGCGACTACCCCAACCTGCTTGAAATCGGGCCTGGAACCGGTCAACTCACCCAACACCTGCTCAAACTTCCCTACCGTTTGTGGCTGGCCGAGGTGGACCAAGAGTCCATCCAATACCTGCTGGAACACCAACTCGCCCAACCCGAACAAATGGTCGGGGATTTTCTTCGTTGGAATCCCTTGCCCTGCCCCGGGGATACCGGCGATACCGGCGATACCGGCCCTGCGGTAACCCTTGATTCGGAACAAGACCCAGGAAAGAACAAAGCCTGTTGGGGGGTTGTTGGGAATTTTCCTTACCATATCAGCACCGAAATTGTTTTCAAGGTCTTGGAGCATCATGCCGTGGTCGGTGAATGCGTTGGCATGTTTCAGCGCGAAGTGGCTCAGCGTATTTGCTCCGTCCACGGCAACAAGGTCTACGGCATTACCAGCGTTTTGACACAGGCTTTTTTTGAAACCCAATACCTATTTACCGTCAACGAAGGATCTTTCTTTCCGCCCCCCAAAGTCAAATCAGGGGTCCTGCGACTCAAAAATCGTTGGAATCCACCGGCCTGCGATCACCGCTTGTTATTCAGGGTCGTCAAAGCCGCTTTTAATCAACGACGCAAAATGTTATCCAATGCCTTGGGGCAGGTTTTGCCCGAAGGATACCAAGACCGCATGAACATCCTTCACCTGCGCGCAGAGCAATTACCCGTGCAGGCATTCGTAGAGCTCACCCAAGCCATCGAAGAAGCCTTATTTGATCAAAAGGCATCAACCTAATCAATGAATATCCATCGTGTTATGATTTTGGATGCGGTTCATCCGCTGCTTCCAGAACGCCTTCAGGAATCGGGTCTTTGCGAGGTTTTGGATGGATCCAACGCAGATGCTGAGGAGATTTTGGAGGCGCTGGGGCGGACCGATTTACCGGTGCATGGCTTGGTGGTTCGATCCAAGATGAAGTTGAACGCTGCTGCCTTGTCCCGCGCGGTGAATTTGCGCTGGATTGCCCGCGCAGGATCCGGATGCGATGGCATTGATACGGATTTTGCCGCCAAAAATAACATTGCATTAATCCACGCCTCGGAAGGAAATCGCCTGGCCGTTGCCGAACATGTTTTGGCCATGATTTTGGCCTGGCTCAACCGCCTCAACCAAGGAAATCAAGAAATCCGAGAGGGCCTCTGGGACCGAGAGGGAAACAGGGGCCGTCAGCTGGCTGGTTCGGTGGTGGGCTTGATTGGCTACGGCCATAACGGGTCCCAAACCGCCCGTCTCTTGGCAGCCATGGGTTGCAAAGTCTTGGTTTACGACAAGTACCAACATGGTTATGCCTCGACCGATCAACCCTTGATCATCGAATCCACCATGGAAGAAATCTACAACGAGGCTCAAATTCTAACCCTGCATGCCCCTCTGACCGACCTGACTCGCAACTTGGTCCAAAGGGATACCCTCCGGCGATTTCGTCAACTCAAATTATTGGTCAATGCCGCCAGGGGTCCTATGGTCAACCTGCCGGACCTGGTCCAGGCCCTGGAGCAGAATGTCTTGGAGGGAGCCTGCTTGGACACTTTACCCATTGAAAATCCCCAAAACTGGGACAAGGAATGGATGGATCGTCTTTTGGCCCATCCCCGGGTTGTGGTCAGCCCCCATGTCGCCGGTTGGACCGTGGAATCCTATCGAGCCATCTCCGAGGTCCTGGCCGACAAAATCCTCACCCACCTCCAACAATCAACGAAGCCAATCCGCTAGAAGCCAACCTCGGCGAAGCCAACTCCCGCAAAGCCCCCCTAACGCAGTCAACCCACAGACTACTCCCTTTCCTAGCCAGGAATCCAGGGCTTTGGTCTTAAATTCGTGGTATGGCCAAGTCCACCAACAACGTTCTCAAAACCAGGGTCCATGACGCCGATGTTCTGGCCTTTGTGGAGCAGTTTGCTCAAACCGACCAAAAGCGACAAGACAGCCTGGACCTCATCGCTTTGATGGAAAAAGTCAGCGGTTGCCCGCCCAAAATGTGGGGTGCCAGCATGATTGGCTTTGGATCCTACCACTACAAATCCGAAAAAAGCCGTCAAGAAGGCGACTGGTTCCTGCTGGGATTTTCACCACGCAAAGCGGCCATCTCGCTGTACGTCTACACCGGGGAGCCGGAGCATGCCCCGCTGTTGGAGGGCCTTGGCAAATTCAAGGCGGCCAAAGCCTGCTTGTATATCCAGAAACTAGCCGATATCGATACCGCCGTACTTAGCAAGATCATGAAAGCCACGATGGCTTTCCTCCAAAAGAAATACAACGCCTAATTCTTCTCCATGATGAATTCCCCAACAACCAACAACCGTAACCGTTCCTACGCCTATGCTTTGACCCTGGTTCCGGGACTCATCACCGTGTGGGGCAATACGATGGGAGGAGCTTGGGCCTGGTCCAATGTCATCTTTGTATTGGTGGTCGTAAACTCGTTGGAGTGGATCTTGGGTCAACGCCGCAACAACGATTCGGCGACAGAAAACAGCCTTCCTGATTTGTATGTTTTGTTGGCGATACCCATGGTTCTGGCAGGGATAGGGACCTTGTTATGGGGTACTTACAACGGTGTTTTGGAGGGATCTGCGTTGGTTGGCGCGGTGTTATCCACGGGTTTTTCGAGCGGCTCCATGGGCATTGTTGCAGCCCACGAAATGATTCACCGCAAGGAGACGGCCTGGAAAAGAGCCGGGGATTTCCTGCTGTTTTTGGTGATGAATCCTTATTTTGCAATTGACCATCTGCGAGTTCATCATCGACATGTCGCAACCTCCCTGGATCATGCTTCGGCCCGGTACGGGGAGCATTTTTATCGCTTTTTGGTACGGAGCATCCGAGGTCAATGGATGCAATCCCTTGAATCGGAAGCCGAAAGACTACGCAAGTCGGGCCGAACACCCTACGGGGCCGGGAATGCGATGGTTCGTAACACTTTGTTGCAAATTCCTTTGCTGGGAGTTCTTGGGTGGATTCATCCTCTGCTGGCCATGGTCTATGTCGGTCAGGCCCTGTTCGCGGATCTACTCTTGGAATACACCAATTATATTGAACATTACGGACTGGAGCGCGCCGAAAACGAAAGGGTCCGCGCCCATCATGCCTGGCAAAGCGACAAGCCTTTTAGCCGTTTTATGCTCTACGACTTGAGCCGGCATGCCGATCATCATATGTACGGTGGCAAACCCTATTATCAACTCAAAACCCACGATGATGGCCCCACCCTTCCCGGGGGTTATGCCGGTTTGATTGTTCCTGTATTGATACCGCCCCTATGGTTCAGCATGATCCACCCCAAGATCAAGGCCTTTAACGCCTTGAGGTCGACAGCGACGACTTGACGGCGGGCTCTCCCAAGACTCTTAGCTGAAAAAATAAAGATGCGTAGGCTGGAACGCCGGCATCCGGCAGTGATTTTTTGCCGTAGGCTAACCAAGAAGGTAACACAATCCAAACCGAATCCCCTTCCCGGCAGGTAGCCAAGGCTTGCCCCAAACCTTCGGGCTTGATTTGACCCTGGCCTTGAACAAAATAAAAAGGTTCTAGCTCGGTGAATTCCCGCACCGTTTCCCCTCCCAAAACCCGCATGTTCCCAAGCAGCTTGTATTTGCGGCCGTTTTGAAGAACAGAACCGGAGGCGCCGCGTGGCTTGGACTTGGACGATGGAATGGACGATTCAATGTTATATAGAACATAACCAGAGGCATGCCGACAAGAATCCGGAATGCCCTGTTGAAGCATAAAGGTCTGAATAGCACCTTCTTCGTTACGTAGACTGCGGACGCCGATTTCGACACGAAGCTTGGAGGATCCATCCAACCATGAGGGCTTGGGTTGGGTGAGCTCATAACGAAAGACCGAATCGGCCACCGGATAAAAGGTCGCACTATCACCCCGTCCCATGAGGGCGAGGCCTTCTTGGATACTCCCCTTGTAAGTGGGTTGGGTTAGCTGAAGGCTCCAGGTTTCTGAATGGGCGCTCCCACCGTAAAGGCAAGAATCTCCTGCATAAATCTGCATCCGCAATTCCATGATATCGCCGGGCTCTGCTTTGACCGGAGCCCCTTTGCGGTGCCAACGGTATTCCAGGCCACCCTTGGTTTTGAAGGGAGCAGTCGAGCCGGATTGGCGGGACTCTTGGCAAGACAACAAAAAGAATAGAATCCCGGACCAAAGGACGAGGATAAAAGGACAGCGATGGTTCATGGTTGCTGGAGATGGACAGGGCCAAAGACATGCAATGCCTGCAGAAAACGTTGTTCGGTGACCGAAAGGGAATCGCCGCTTTGGCCACCCGCGGCATTGAGGTGACCGCCACCTTCAAAATAGGTGGAGGCAAATAAATTAGCCGGCACATCTCCTTTGGAGCGGAACGACATTTTGACCAAAGGACCCCGGTCGATCATCACCGACGCAAAACGCATGCCCTTGAGGTTGAGGGCGTAATTAACCAAGCCTTCGGTATCCCCGGTTTGGACTCCAAATTCCTCCAGATCGCTTCGAGGTATGACCAGGTAGGCCGTCTCGAATTCTTCTAGCACGTGGAGACGGTTCAAAAAACAATGCCCCAGGAACCGAAGAATATTGGCAGGCATTTGGTCAAAAATCGCTTCATGAACCCGATGATGCTGCAGACCTCTTTCCTGGAGGACAGCAGCCCATCGATGGGTATTGGGCGTGCACGATGCAAAACGAAAAGAGCCGGTATCGGTCACCAAGCCAGCGTAAAGGCAGGCGCCCGCATCGGTCGTGAGGAAGTCCATCCATCCCAAGTCTTTGCACAGATCCAGAATGAGCTCACAGGTCGAGGAGGCCTGGACGCTGTGGTAGCGATGGGTTGCAAAATCTTTGGGATAAGGGTGGTGGTCAACCATGAGGATGGTTTTGCCGGAAACGGCGATGCGCTCGCCCAATTCGTTGTTACGCTTGAGGTCGTTAAAATCCAAGCAACAAACCAAGTCGGCTTCCTCCAAACAAGACTGGGCCCGGAGGGGGTCTTTTTCGAAATCAATAACCTCATCGCGCCCTGGCATCCAATCCAAAAAAGCGGGAAAATCGTTGGGCACGACCACCGTGGCTCGATGACCGGCAGAACGAAGGATATGGGCCCAGCCCAGCGAAGAACCCAAGGCATCCGCATCAGGTTTGTGGTGGGTGGTGATAAATATTTGAAGTGGTTGACGGAACAAGTCCGCAAGGGTTGCCGGCTCTGCCTTCATAGCGGGCCAAATATAAGGCAGGGTAACCCTATATCTTTGGACATACGATTCCCTTTAACCCCAAAAGCTGCATGAAACTGGGCCTGTTCCGCACCCTCTACGCCCTCCTGCCCGGGCGCATTTACCTCATGGAACCCCTGCGACGCTGGGGTCGCCTGCCGATGTCCTGGACCCGGCATTTGTTTGTGCATGGTACCATGACCATTCAGAGTGGGGCGGGGCGGGGATTCCGCATGTTCAACCAAGGTCACTACATCGAGACGCTGCTTTATTGGGGAGGCTTGGAACGAGGCTGGGAGCGAGTAAGCTCCGGGGTGTGGACGGCTCTGAGTCGGGAGGCGGATACGGTCCTGGATGTAGGGGCCAATACCGGAATTTACAGCCTGATTGCCTGGTCATCCAACCCCCGTGCCCAGGTTCATGCCTTTGAACCGGTTCCCCGTGTTTTTGAAATCCTGGAGCGTAACAACGAATTGAACGGCCGCCCCCTTGCTCTTCACCCCATCGCTTGCGGGGCCCAGGACGGGGAGGCGACCTTGTACGAAGGAACCGACAACCACTACGAGGCGTCGCTCCTGCAAGACACCCATGGCAAAAACCAAAAACAGCGTTCCTACACCGTGCAGGTTCGTTCTTTGGATCAATTTTTGGACGAAAAGGGGGTTGACCGGGTGGATTTAATCAAAATCGATGTCGAAAAGTTCGAACCTCAGGTCTTGGCGGGTTTTCAGCGGTTCAAGGTTTGGAAACCAAGTTTGCTAATTGAAATTTTAGACGATTCGATCGCGGCCTACGTTGAAGACTTTATGAAAGACCTGGGCTACTTGTATTTTAATGTGGACGAGGAAAGGGGCCTGGTCCCCACCCAACGTCTCTCCAAGAGCGCCACGTACAATTATGTGCTTGTTCAAGCCGATAAAGTCCCCTTGCTTCAGCCTTGGATTGTCCAGGCCTAAGCCCCCCGACCCCCCTGCTGGATCTATTTTCTTTTCCCCTTTTTTCTTTTCCCCGTTAAATCGCAAACCATGGCCTTTTTGGATATTCGTTCCGTCAGCAAAAGCTACCGAAACCACCGAGCCCTTCTCGATGTCAGCATGCAAGTCCCCAAGGGCGGAATCATGGGCTTGTTGGGGCCCAACGGAGCCGGCAAGACGACCCTCATCCGGATGATTAACCGGATTACAGCCCCGGACAGCGGGAGCATTTGGTTGGACGGCCGCGAATTGGGGCCGGAACATGCCCGTCGAATTGGTTACCTGCCCGAAGAACGCGGGCTCTACAAAAAAATGAAAATCGGGGAGCAATTGCTTTACCTGGCCCGGCTGCGGGGTTTGGAATCGGGTCAGGCATTGCAAGCGGCCAAGCATTGGATGACCCGCCTGGAAATGCAGTCCTGGTGGAACAAAAAAGCCGAGGAGCTTTCCAAAGGCATGCAACAAAAAGTTCAATTGGTGGCTGCACTGATGCACGATCCGGACTTGCTGATTTTGGATGAACCTTTTTCGGGCTTTGATCCGGTCAACGCCCGGTTGTTGAAGAACATCTTGCTGGAGAGGCGGGCGGCGGGCACCACCCTGCTCATTTCGACGCACCGCATGGAAACGGTGGAGGATCTGTGCACGCATGTTGTCCTGATCCACCGGGCAGGGGTGGTGCTGTCCGGCGAGACCGAGGCCGTTCGCCGGCAATACAGCAAAAACCGCGTTGAGATCCACTGTGCCGGCGCCCCGGCCTCGCCGCCGCCCGCCCCCTTGCCGGCTCCATCCTCCTCCACCACCACCTCAGAGCCCAACGCTATCACCCGCATGGTCTTTGAGTCCGAACCCCAACATTGGCCCGAACTCATCGACCATTACAACCGCAACAGTCGCATTTTGCATTTCTCCGAAAAACTCCCAAGCTTTCAGGACATCTTTATTCAGGCGGTCGGCACCGACAACTTGGGCGACACAGAAAGCAGCGCCACCAACGCGAATCCATCCGCTAACTCAAACCATATCTTTCGCTAACCCGACCCATCCCTTCGCATGAACAAAATTTTCATCGTCGCCGGCCGAGAATTCTTTACCCGTATTCAGAGCCGCACCTTCATCGTCATGTCCATCTTGGGCCCCTTGCTTTTTGGGCTTTTTGTTTTGGTACCGGTTCTCATGGCCAAGTGGAACAACGACTCCACCACGGTTTGGGTTCACGACCCCTCGGGTCAATTATCCGATGCCTTCCAAGACCAAAACGGCCTGAAATTCCAGGTCCTCCCCCAAGGAACCCTCAGCAACGGAGTCCTCGTCCAGGCCGATAGCGCCAACATACGGCAACTTCTGGAGGATCAAGATGCCGGCCTCTTGCATCTACAGGCTCCGGATTCCAACCTGAATGTCGAGGCCCGCTACTACTCGGCCCAAGCGGCCGGACTGAAAATCACCGAACGCATCCAAAGTGCCCTCAACGATCGCCTCTACCGTTTGCGAATGGAGCGACAAGGCCTGGACCCCAAAGTCATTGAAAGCTTACGGGCCGAAGTTCAACTCCAAACCTCGGTTTGGACCGACCAGGGGAGCGAGGACAGCCATACCGAAACCGCCATGTTATTGGGCTTTGGTGCAGCTCTCTTGATGTACATGTTCATCTTTATGTACGGCAGCATGGTCATGCGCGGTGTTATCGAAGAAAAAGCCAGCCGCGTGATGGAATTGTTGGTATCGACCACCAAGCCCTTTGAACTCATGATGGGCAAAATCCTAGGAATTGCCTCCGTTGGACTTTTTCAATTTGTGTTATGGTTATTGCTTGGTACCGCCATAAGCACGGCCATTGGCGCGATGGGTCTGGGAACCGCGCCCGGCACGGCATCGGTTGCAAGTACCACCACAGGCACGGCTCCGGTCGCTGGCACGGCCAACAGCCTCCCAGCCGATGCCCAAGCCGATTGGATGCAAATTCTAGGGCAAATGCCTTGGGAAACCATCATCCCCTTCTTTCTGTTTTATTTTTTGGGCGGGTATTTTTTCTACGCGGCCCTTTTTGCAGCCGTTGGATCCGCCGTGGACTCCGAAGGAGACTCCCAACAGCTCATGCTCCCCATCAGCCTCCCCATCATTTTGTCCTTTGTTGCATCGCAATTTGTTATGCAGAACCCCCACGGCAGCCTGGCCTTCTGGATGAGTATGATTCCACTGACCTCCCCGGTGGTCATGGTTGTCCGTTTGCCGTTTGGAGTCCCCGGCTGGGAATTGGCCCTCTCGATGTTTTTGCTGGTGGCCGCTTTTGTCGTGGCGGTATGGCTGGCAGGTCGGATATTCCGAATTGGGGTCTTGATGTACGGTCAAAAAGTCTCCTTTAATCTGCTGCGCAAGTGGCTCTTCTACCGATAAACCGCCAACTACCAACCTCCCTGGAACGCGATCAACGGATCGCCGTCGTTGACCTAGGAACCAATGTATTTGGTCTGGTGGTGGGCACGCTCGATGCAGACGGGGTACCACAATGGTTTCACCGAGCAGATATCGAAGTCGGATTGGCCAAAGATGGATTTGGTAACCTAAGCCCCGCAACCCTCCAAAGAGCCGAGGCAGCCCTCCAAAAACATACCAACGATGCCATCGACCATGGTGCTACGGACCTCTTTGGGTACGGGACCTCGGCCCTGCGGCAATGGCCCAATGCCGAATCTTGGTTGCAGGATTGCAGCCTTCGACTCAGCAACCAGGAACATCGAGCACGGAGAATTCCTTGCGAGCTCTGCACGATATCAGGAGAAAAAGAAGCCGAAACCATCCGCTACGGCCTGCAAGCCTGCGGTCTCCTGGACCAAGGCCCGGTTCTCATCAACGATATCGGCGGGGGCAGCGTCGAATGTGTCTTGTGTTGGAAAGACTCGGTTTTCCTGGCCGTATCTCTGCCATTGGGGATGCGCAAACTCTTGAAGGATTTTCCGGTCCATATCAACCCGAACGCTGGCCCCACCCACCCCCAAAACCCCTACCTACGGGCATTTGAGGAATGTTATGCCTCCTTGCGGGCCGTCTTTGAATCCGAATTGGGGGCCGCCCTCCTAGCCCATCGGCCTCTGCACATCGTAGGAACGGCCGGACCCTACGAAACCCTGGCCCGCTGGGCCCAGGCCTACCAGCCCGAATCCAAGCAAATCACCCGCTCGCTTTGCCAAGCCTTTGGACAAGCAGCCACCCAAACCCTTCCCCTTCCCCATCCATCTCTTCATCCTCTTTCCACCGACGCCATAGTCCACGCCTCCGCCCTTATGCTGGCCCTCTGCGATACCGCCCAAGGCATCCCCATCGTTGTAACGGATCTATCCCTCCGGGAAGGGGCTCTCCTCACCCATTTTCACCACCCCAAAAGACCCGCCTAAACCCCTATTTCCCCGGTTGTACCAGAACCAAACGATCCGAACAACGAGTAACCGCTGTGTACAACCACCGCAAATAGCCCACCGAATCCTGAAACGAATACGGCTTTTCTAACAACAAATAAACCCTGGGCCAAGCCCCGCCTTGGGCCTTGTGAACCGTCTGAGCATAGGGATACTTGACCCACAGAGCCTGCATGTACGGATCTCGTTCCTCTTCCTTATCCAAAGACCTCGCCTGCCACAAAGCCTGTTGCTGGGCGGCGTTCAGTCCGGGCTGACCTGAATCCAATAGGTCCAAACAAATTTTGGACTCAAATTCCCGGGCTTCCCCGTCAAGTCCCACCCATTCAAGCACCGCATTGCACCAAGCCATCCCCGCATGACGATGGGTTCGTCCTACTTTGCGAAGCAAACGAACCTCTTCCCCGTTGGCCAACATCTGTCCCCCCGCCAAATATTGGTTCCGAACCACCAACAAGGGCTCCCCGTCGCGGGGTCTGGTTCCGGTCCTCCGCTGAACCAAGGTTCTGTATTGATTGTTAAATCGGGAAACCCAGGCATTGGAATAGGCCAAAAAAACTCGCTGACCGGGCTCGTAATGAAGCCTAAAATCCTTGACCGCCAGCCCAATACCCTTCAACAAACGGGGGTCATCCTCCGAACCACCGGCCGCATAATCCTCCACCCATTCCGAAAACGCATCCCACCAACGAGAAGAGGGCGCTGTCGCAGCCTCTCGCATCCATTCCAATATTTTGGAAGCCAAATCCAATACCGGGGAATCAGCTCCCTGTCGGTAACGACCCTCCAAGGGTATATGCCCAAAGGTGCAACCCCAAAGACTCCATGTTTCCGATCGAAAGGCCGGAGAATCAACCTCCCCCACGGGAGGCAATTGATAGGGGTCACCAACCAAAATAATTTTGTGCCAAAAAGAAGAATCGTAAACTTGTTGTAACAAATCTCCAATCAAAGCCTCACCCCCTCCGCTTCCGTTGCCCATCATCGATGCTTCGTCCACTACAAAAACGCAGGGCTCATCCCGTTCCATG
>CAIOCC010000136.1 GCA_903856555.1 uncultured Bacteroidota bacterium | reverse complement strand
TGGTTGGAGCCAAGGGCATCAGGTACAAAAACCACTTCAACACGGTATAGACCCTGGGCGAGGCCCTCCAAAGGAAGATCAAAATCTTGTGCGCCAGGGTTTGACCAAGAGCGGTTGGATTTAGCGACCAAACGACCGCTGCCATCCCAGATTTGAATGAGGGTGTTGCCGGTGGCAGGCAAGCGCAGACTCATCCTTCCCGTTCCTTGGCTGGGATTGGGGTAGATCTTGCATTCAAAGTCCAAATTTGGCTTCAAGGAAGGCATCCGAATGGAGGTGAGGTCGTAGACTTCGGCCAAGGGAGATGCGCCTTCACTCAAGGGCTCTACCGCCAAGTCCAAGGCCGATAAGCCGTCTTTTGGGAGATCGAGCAAATCCATTTCAAGGAGGGCCTCCCCGGCTTTGCGATGATTTTCCTCCAAGCTGTACCACGAGATGCGCAGTTCGCGCCCATTTTGATGGTAATCAAAGGAGCCGTCGTTCATTCTTGATCGAACGGTCTTCGCCTTAACGCCTTCGGGTAACGTCACCACCACGGCCAGAGCACCCAGGGTGATGTCGCGGTCTGCTGACCAAACCCAACGGTTGGCACTTGAGTTCTGCACCATGGCTTGAGTTCCATGAGCGACCAAGGCCAATTTGGGTTCTTGTCGGAAGGCCGTGCTAGGATTGTAAGAGCCATTGACATCCCCGTAGCAAATGGCGAGGAGATTCCTTGTGATGGTTCCAGAACTAAAGGTGATTGGGAGGTTCTCCATGGCCCAATTGCCTACTGTAAAGGATGTTACAGAGCCTGAGAATCGACGGGATGTCGTGAGGGCGTCCAACGAATTCACCGTGTTCGACCCGTTGACATCGGCGGCTTTCACACGAAGGCCCGCCAGGGGTGCTGCCCCGGTAAAGCTGCGGGAAATCCCCAAGGCATCCACGGAATTCACACCGCCCCATGGCTTGCCGGTGGTACCGGTGAGTGTGTAGGATCCAGGAGCAACCGGCAACAAATGGTAAGCGCCTGTTGCATCGGTCGGAGCAGTCATGACAACCACATTCTGGGGGTCTTTGAGCTGAACGATGCTGTTGGTCATGATCGTTTGGGCGGTATTGTTATAGCGGAACAAGCCTGTTATTTCGTTTACAGAGCCGCTGAAAACTGTAACGGCATCCGACGATGGACAGAGGCTGTCCACAAGGGTCGCAACATAAGTGGTTGTCAACGAAGGTGCAACGCGCAGCGTATTGCCCGTTCCCAATACCGTACTTGAGCCTTGTTCTGTCCACTGGACAACCGCGCGATTGCGTACAGAGACCGCGCCACAGAACTGCCTTGGGTGGTTGGTAGGCGAGGGAGCTGAGCCGCCATAACCTACATTGGGGCCGGTGGAAATAACAATGGCACTGTTGGCAAAGGTGTCCACCGATCCAGTTACGTGGGTTTTGTAAGCGGTACTACCACCCGATGCCACCGTTACGAAGAAACCGTAGGTGGATCCGGCAGGAATATTGAAACCGGCAGGCAAAGCTATCGCGCTGTTGGCCAAAGCATTGGAGAAGGAAGCGTTGCCAACAGTGGTAGGATAAGCGCTGTGAATCTGGGTCCAACCGCCCGCCGTGGATATGTTAGGGGTTCCATTGATGGCGGTGGGTAGGTACCATAAGGACACGGTCGCAGGATTGCCCAATGTCCCGTAGATATTGGTGTAAATCGTATCAATGTAAGCAGTTTGTAAAGCACGCACATTGAAAGAAACGCCCGCTGAACCGTTGTTAGCGCCGGGGGTTGCATTCAGAACCGAACTGGAGGCAAATCCAAAAATAGAAGCATCCAAAGTGGCCGTGTCCCCCGGTGTTATGGTGGTGTCTTGGCCTGCATCAACCCCAATGAACTCTTTATCGATATCCAAGGTGTCGTTGAATCGGAAAAAATCAGTCGGATTGCTAACCGATATTTCAAACGAGGCCAAACGTCCAGGGAAAAGATTGAGGTTACCAACCAGCAACGTGTCTTTTTGACCAGGAACCAGGATATTGGTAGAGGTAGCTGTAATGGTTGCGTTGGTTGGTCCGCTGACCCTCACCCGACCGGTATAACCGTTCATTGGCAAGAGGCCTGTATTGGCAACGACCATCCGAACGGGCAAGCTTGCATTGGTGCACTGGCCGCTTGTAGGGGCAATCAAATCCATTGCGGATAAATCATAATCCCTTCTGGTGGTAAAGCCGATGGTGGACCAAGATCCAGTCCCACTGCTGCAACCGGATTCCCGCACATAGACTTGATAGGCTGTGTTGGGAAGGAGGCCGCTAAGAAC
>CAIOCC010000135.1 GCA_903856555.1 uncultured Bacteroidota bacterium | reverse complement strand
GTTGAACAAAGAGAATCCCTGACCATGCACGATGGCAAGGTCTTTGAACTGCGCAATATTGTCGGTGTTTTTCGCCCTCAGAGTCCAAGGAGAATGGTTCTTGCCGCCCATTGGGATACGAGGCCGTTCGCCGATATGGACACCGAGAACCCCAAAGCACGCATGGATGGCGCCAACGACGGGGCATCGGGCGTGGCCGTTCTTCTGGAACTGGGCAGGCATTTGGATTCCCTTCCGTCGGATTGGGGGGTTGATTTGGTCTTTTTTGATTTGGAGGATTACGGAGTTCCGGAGGTGGCTGATTCCTACGCGATAGGGTCCCAGGTTTGGTCGCGCAGGCCTCATGTGGCGGGATACCGCGCTCAACGTGGGGTGCTTTTGGATATGGTTGGTGCGCCGGATGCCCGGTTTTGTTGGGAAGGTCATTCTTTGCAGTTTGCACCGGATTGGACCAGAGCAATTTGGCAAAGGGCCGGTGCCTTGGGCTACGGGGATCTCTTTGTTCCGGTGCCCTGTCAACCGGTGACCGATGATCATTATTACGTGAATACCTTGGCCGGGATTCCGATGGTAGATATCATTGATTTGCGCAACGAGGGTACCGGCTTTCCACCGCATTGGCATACCCGCAACGACCAACTAAACGTGATTAGCCCACGGACCATGACGGCGGTGGGCCAAACCTTGCTGGATATCTTGTACCGCCCCTAAGTTATTTTTGACCGTGCCATCCAATACCCTGCGTTCCGAATCGGGCAAAACCCAGAAATCCGTTAAGCCTGGACGACAGGAAAAATCCGCCACGGGATCGGCCCAAGAGACCCCTTCGGTTTTTTGGCGAAACCCTGCTTTTCAGACCGGAGCTGGAACCGTTGTTCTTTTTTTGAACTTGGTTTGGCTGATCGCTTTGGTTTCCTATACCATGACTTGGAGGGAGGACCAGAGTTTGTTTCTGGAAACCTCTTGGAAATCCTTGTGGACTGCGGAGGCCGAGGCCCAAAATTGGTTGGGTAGGTTGGGGGCTTTTTTGGGCCATTGGACGGTATACCGAGGTTGGGGTTTGGGAGTGGTATTTCTATGGTTTTGGACCTTGCTTTTGGGACTCAAACTATTGTTTTCGGATTTCAAGGTCAAACTGGTAGCGCGCGCCTTTGATGCTCTCTTTTTTGCCTCGATCGTTTCGGTGACGCTCGCCTATCTGTTTCACGCCTGTTGGACCTTGCCTTTTCCTTGGGGTGGGGCCTTTGGTCGCTTTGCCGTAGGCTGGGCCTCCGGTTTTGTGGGATTGGTAGGAACGGGCTTGGGATTGGCAGGCTTTTGGTTTGCTTGGCTGATGATTCGCCGGGGCAAACGCTTGCAGTGGCCTGTCCTTCACCAAGAGAAGGCCCCGGTTGCTGGTGCGGTTCAAGAGCCCGTAACAAAGGTATCGGTTTCGCCTACGATGCCCAATTCGACGGCGCTTCCCATCCTTGAACATCCGGAACCGCTGCCTTGGGAAGATGAAACCGAAGGGGAACCAACGGAAGATGTCATCGCCGTAGCTCCCATGGAGGAAGGTTTGGCAGGAGTCGAAGTAGAGAGCGATGAAGATTGGGCGACCTTGGGCAAGATTGGGGATATGGAGGTGGCCTTGCCCGATGCCGAAGAGGTTTTGGAAGATGCCCATACGGTGGCTTTGACCGATAGCGAACTCTACGATCACAAGTTGGATTTGTCCGGGTATCGCTACCCCACCTTGGATTTGTTGTCGGAATATGCTACGGGCAAGGTCCAAATCAACCCTACCGAACTCGAGGCCAACAAGGACCAAATTGTAACAACACTCCGTCAATACGGCATTGAGATTGACAAAATCAAGGCAACGGTTGGCCCAACGGTTACCTTATACGAAATCATTCCGGCCGCCGGCGTTCGAATTTCCAAAATCAAAAACCTGGAGGACGATATAGCCCTCAGTTTGGCTGCCTTGGGTATCCGAATCATTGCCCCCATGCCCGGCAAAGGAACCGTGGGTATCGAAGTTCCCAATCAAAACAAGGAAGTGGTCGGGATGCGGGGCCTTTTGGCTTCGGATCGCTTTGTGGGCTCCGAAATGGAATTGCCGATCGCCTTGGGCAAAACCATTTCGAACGAGATTTTTGTGGCAGATTTGACCAAAATGCCCCACCTTTTGATGGCGGGCGCTACGGGTCAGGGCAAATCAGTGGGGATTAACGCCATCTTGGTTTCCTTGCTTTTCAAAAAGCATCCTAGCGAGCTCAAATTCGTTTTGGTGGACCCCAAAAAGGTCGAATTATCTTTGTTTCGCCGCATCGAAAAACATTTTTTGGCCTGCCTCCCGGATGCCGAGGATGCCATTGTGACGGATACCCGTCAGGTGGTTCATACCATGAACGCCTTGGGTATCGAAATGGATCGTCGCTACGATTTGCTCAAGAACGCACAGGTCCGCAACCTGGTCGAATACAATAACAAATTCCGCAAGCGCCGACTTTCTCCGACCGCAGGACATCGCTATTTGCCTTATATCGTGGTTGTTATCGATGAGTTTGCGGATTTGATTATGACGGCCGGAAAAGAAATCGAGTTTCCCATTACCCGATTGGCTCAATTGGCCCGTGCCGTGGGAATTCACTTGATTGTAGCGACCCAGCGGCCATCGGTGAACATTATTACGGGCACGATTAAGGCGAATTTTCCTGCCCGCATTGCCTTCAAGGTAAGCTCCAAAATCGACAGCCGTACCATCATTGATACGGGCGGCGCTGAGCAGTTAATAGGGCGCGGGGATATGCTCTTGTCGCTATCCTCCAATGTGGTCCGCTTGCAATGCGCCTTTGTGGACACCCCGGAGGTAGAGGCTGTCTGTGATTTTATTGGCGACCAAACCGGTTATGCCACCCCTTTCCTCTTGCCCGAATACAAGGATCCGGATTCCGAAAAAGATTTTGGTGGAGACGGAGCAGGTACGGTCAGGGATGAATTGTTCGACGACGCTGCCCGCATGGTCGTTCAGTACCAGCAGGGTTCAACCTCTTTGTTGCAACGTAGAATGACCATTGGGTATGCCCGCGCTGGACGTCTTATCGACCAGTTGGAAGCGGCCGGAATCGTAGGCCGTTTTGAGGGTTCCAAGCCTAGAGAAGTCATGTACACCGACCTCCATCAATTAGAAGAGAAATTAAGGCAACTCAAGGGCCTTTAAAATCAAACCTAAGACCATGACCAGAAAATTTGTTTGTTTGTTGTTTTTGGCCGGCGCTATGTCGGTGTTTGGAACGACTGAAACAGCACAGGCTCAGAAAAAAGCCCAGGCCCCCAAAAAAGCATCGCGGGCACGCAGTATTGCCACCGGCGATGCTGAATCCAAGGCCATCCTGAACAAGTTGAGCAAGAACTACCGGGGCATGAAATCCATGCAGGCCCTGGTTTCGTTGGAATTGCAAGGAGGCCCCGGTCAGGTCAAAGAAAAGCGCAAGGGGAAACTGTTTCTCCGTGGCAAGCAGTACCGGATTGACATGGGCGAGCAGCTCATTATTTGCGATGGACGCTCCTCTTGGACTTACCTCAAAGAGCTGAACGAAGTAAACATCAGCCGTCACGAGCCAAGCCCGGATCAAATTACGCCGGACAACCTTTTTACTATGTACGAAAAAGGCTTTGATTCGTTTCTGGAATCCGAAACCGGTTCGGGTCAACAAGGGATTTCTCGCATTGACCTTATTCCCCAAAACAAGTCGGTTTCGTATTTCAAGGTTCGGCTCTTCGTGGATCGCCAAAGCAACCTCATTCAGAAAGCCATCGTCTTTGATAAATCCGGTGTGCAATACACCTACCAAATCACGGAATTCAAAGTCAATCCCAAATTGCGGGATGATTTGTTTGTCTTCAATGCCAAGGCCTACCCCAATGTGGAGGTGGTCGACCTGCGCTGAGGATACCGTTAAGGAACCAATTTCATCTCGCGGACCAAGTGGCCCGCACCCGCAAAGCGATCCATGACAAAGAGAACATAACGGATGTCCACGCTGATGGTCCGTTGAACTTTGTCGTTGAACATGAGATCACCGGTCATGGATTCCCAGTTTCCGTCAAAGGCGATACCGACCAGTTCCGCTCTGGCATTCATAACAGGACTGCCGCTGTTACCACCGGTAATGTCGTTGTTTGAAATAAAACAGGTCACCAATTCGCCGTCTCTGCCGTAGGGAACAAAGTCTCCTTTGGTCAGGTCCTCTTTGAGTTTGTTGGGTACAATGAACTCCTCGTTGGAAGGATCTTCTTTTTGAAGGATTCCCGAGTGGGTGGTGAACCAGTTGTAGTCAACACCATCGCGGGGAACGTAGGGTTTGATGTTACCGTAGGTAAGGCGTAGCGTTGAATTGGCATCCGGCGCAAAAATGCGTTGGCTTTGGTAGGCCATGTTGGCGGCCATTAACTGACGGCGAACCGGTGCTTGTTCAGCCTGGGCCTTGCGATCGGCGGGCATGAGGACCTGGTTGGTATAATCATTGATGGACAGGGCCAATTGCACGCCCGGATCTTTTTTCCATTTCTTGGCACTGGGCTTGTTCAGGAAGGCTTCCATGAGTTCGGGATTGGTTAGGAAGGATTCCTTGTAGATGATTTTGGCCAATTCCTTGGAACGGTCTTTGTCGTTTTCGCCTTCGGTCTTTTTGAGCAAATCGTTAAGGAATGGAGGGCGATCGGCCGCATTGATGCGCTCCAGGTAAACACGAAGCATGCGGGCAAAGGCTTTTTGTTCGGTGGCCTGGAAATACTCGGTCATGTTTTCCTTGAGGGCATCGCGGGTTGATTTGGCGGCTGCAAGGGTTTTGGCTTCATCGGGTTTGGCGGATTCAAGAGCCTTTTGAAGGTCTCCCATGATTCGAAAATGTCGAACGAAAGCTTGGTTACCGAGGGCCTGACGGAAATAAATCATCTTGCGGTAATCGTTGCGGTATTGATTGAGCAGACCGCTGAGGGATTCCAGGGGCTGGCCGTAAAGGGCGACCCTGGCCGGATCGCTGGAGATCCATTGACGAAGTCCGTTTTCGTGGGCGCGCTTTTTGTCGCCCAAACCATCTTTGCGAAGGCCCAGGCTTTGGCCTTGGTAGTATTTGTAGGTATTCATACCCGATGCATAGGTGGATGCCAGGGCAATTCGGATTTTGTCATCCTTGTCCATGTCCTCTTTGTAAGCCTGCATGCGGCTGCCAATCATGTCTTCGACCATCATGTTGACGGTGGCCAAATTAAAATCCAGGTTATCGGCACTCAAGTAACGATTGGTTGTCCCTGGGTAACCCATGACCATGGTATAATCTCCGTTTTTGACCCCGGTGGTGCAAACCGAAAGGAAACGGTTGGGTTTGAGGGGAATGTTACGAAGGCTATCGTAGTCAGCCGATTCTCCGTTGGGGCCGGTATAAATACGAAGGACCGAAAAGTCACCTGTGTGACGTGGCCACATCCAATTGTCGGTGTCGCCACCAAACTTGCCGATGCTGCTGGGGGGGGCACCCACCAAACGAACATCTTTGTAAACCATGTAAACCGAGAGAATGAACTGATTCCCGTAAAAAATGGGACGCACATCGCCCTGGTAGCCCTTCTTTTCGGCGGAGGCCTCATCGGCGATGATTTTGCTAACCTTGGCGATCACCGCACCGCGCTGGGCTTCGGGAACATTGCGAAGGGAATCATTCATCCGGTTGGTCACATCCTCCATACGGACTAAAGTCGAAGCCGTGAGTCCTGGATTGGGCAATTCCTGGGCGCGGTTCATGGCCCAGAAGCCGTTGGTCAAATAATCTTTCTCAACCGTGCTATGGTTCTGAATCAGATCGTAGGCGCAGTGGTGGTTGGTGAGCACCAAACCCTGGTCCGAAACGATTTCGGCCGTACAAAAACCGCCGCCTAGACGGACAATGGCGTCTTTGACAGCGGCTTGGTTGATTTGGTAGAGATCCGCAGCGCTCAGGCTAAAGCCAGCCTCCTTCATGCGTGATTCGATTTTGGAGAGCTGAATGGGCAGCCACATGCCTTCGTCGGCACGAACGCGGGTGGAGGCAAGGCCCAAAACCAGCATCAAGGTCAGCGACCGAAGGAGCGAAGCGCGAAAGAAAATTTTCATAACAAATATTTAATCAGTTAAAATAAGGTGGGGATTTTCAAATTAAAGGTGAATCACTTCGCCGTAGGCAGCGGCGGCGGCTTCCATGACCGCTTCGCTGAGGGTGGGGTGGGGGTGCACGGTTTTGATGAGTTCATGACCGGTACTTTCGAGCTTGCGGGCCAAAACCAATTCAGCGATCATTTCCGTAACATTCGCCCCAATCATGTGGGCGCCGAGTATTTCCCCGTATTTGGCATCAAAAATCAATTTAACGAAGCCGTCTTTGTGCCCGGAGGCGCTGGCTTTGCCGGAGGCGCTGAAGGGGAATTTCCCGATTTTTAGCTCGTAACCCGCTTCTTTGGCCGCCTTCTCGGTCATGCCAACGCTGGCAATTTCGGGTTGACAATAGGTGCAACCGGGAATATTTCCGTAATCGAGGGGTTCGGGATGATGGCCGGCGATTTTCTCAACGCAGATGATTCCTTCCGCCGAAGCAACGTGGGCCAAGGCGGGCCCTTTGACCACATCCCCAATGGCGTAGTAGCCGGGTGTGGTGGTTTTGTAAAAATCATCCACTTTGATTTTGCCTTTGTCCAAGGCAATACCACAAGCCTCGAGTCCCATGTTTTCGATGTTGGGAACAATGCCTGCAGCGCTGAGTACCACCTCGGCTTCCAGGATCTGCACACCGGTAGGGGTTTTGACCTGGACTTTGCAGAGCGGACCGGAGGTATCCACCGATTCAACGGCCGAATTGGTCAGGATTTGCATGCCCATTTTCTTGTAGGACTTTTCGAGGGCTTTGGAGACCTCTTCGTCCTCTACCGGGACCAGGTTCGGCAGGTATTCAACAATGGTCACCTGGGTGCCCATGGATTGGTACACATAGGCAAATTCAACGCCTATGGCACCGGAACCAACCACCAGCAAGGAGGCGGGTTGTTTTTCGAGGCTCATCGCTTTGCGGTATTCGATGACCTTTTTGCCGTCGATGGGCAGATTGGGCAAGGCCCGGGCCCTGGCGCCGGTTGCCACGATAATATGAGGGGCTGTGAGGGTCAGGGTTTGGCCATCGGCCTGTACAACGCTGACTTTGCCACCGGGCTGCAGGGTCGCTTGACCCATGTGCACGTCAATTTTGTTTTTTTTCATCAAGAAGGCCACCCCCTTGCTCATCCCATCGGCCACACCCCGGCTGCGCTGGATAACTTTTTCGAATCCGGCTTTGGCATCGCTGACTTGGATACCGTAATCGGCGGCGTGTTTGATGTAATCAAAGACTTGGGCGCTCTTGAGAAGGGCCTTGGTCGGGATGCAGCCCCAGTTCAGGCAGATCCCACCGAGGGCTTCCCGTTCGACAACAGCCGTTTTGAGGCCAAGCTGGGAGGCCCGGATCGCGGCAACATAACCGCCGGGACCGCCTCCGACAACAACAAGATCGTAATTCATGGGAAAGAAGGTTTTGGGTGCGCCAAGATACGGCCCTAACGAATTAGCCCCAAACGCCTCAGGGTCGCATTGTCGAGGCAGTCATCGCGTCTAACGCGGCTGCTGTTCAGGCCAAAAAGCCAGCATTGATGATCCCCCAGGGTGGAGGGGGCTTGAGGGCCGTTCGGTTGGCCTGGATTCGGGGAGACCAGAGCCCCCAGGCATTGCATTTCGGCCCAGGCAGCGGCCTCTTTGAGGACCGGATACCCTCTCCATTCGTCCAAATGACCTCTTTTTTGGAGATGTTGGATTTTGTTGGTTCGGTAACCGCTTTGTCGACCCAGCACCTGGATAAGGCGGCCTTGATCCTGGGCCAACAATTGCAGGACGACGGTTTGATGGGGGTTGCTTTGGAGGTTATCCAAGGTTTTGGTTCCTTGGTAGACCGCAATCAGGAATTGCTTGGGCTCCATGCTGACCGGTGTTACATAGGTGCAGCAATTCATGTTATAGCAACCTTTGGAATCGATGGTTAGCAGAGAATAAACCGGTACAGCGGGGAGGTTCCAGAATCGACGCATGTTATGGCTGGTTTGAATTCCCGTGCAATCGGCTCAAAAATAGTTCGGCTCTCTCCAACAGGATCTGCTGCTGCGCAGGGTCTTTTCGATCCCATTGCCGTATCATCATGGCCGAGCGGGGGTTGCGCAAAAAGAATTCTCGATGGGTCGACATGAATCGCCAATACAGGGCGTCCCAGGGCTCGGTCCAGGATGAATCGGCCCGGAAGTTGCTCATTTTGAGGATATAATTACTGGAACTCAGGTAGGGCTTGGTGGACATGAGTCCCCCGTCTGCAAACTGACCCATCCCGTAAACATTGGGGACCATCACCCAATCGTAAGCGTCGATGTACATTTCCATAAACCAACGGTAGACGGCGTCTGGATGAATTTCGCAGAGTAACATAAAATTACTTAGAACCATCAGTCGTTCGATATGGTGATTATAGGCGTTTTGTAACAAAGAACGAATGCTGTGGTCTACCGGTTCGATTCCGGTGCTTGCATCGTAAAACGAAGGCGGCATGGCTCGCTCAAATCCCCAAAAATTGCGGGTTCGTTGCTTGGAGCCGGCGTGCAGGTAAACCCCGTGGATGAATTCTCGCCAGCCCAAGATTTGTCGAACCCAACCTTCGATGCTGGGGAGGGAGGTTTGGTGGCGTTGGGCGTGGTCCAAGCTTTGTCGGAGCACGTCTTCGGTCAAAAGGAGCCCGTTGTTAAGCAAAGGGGAGATGGCCGAGTGATGCAGGAGGCGATGTCGATGGTCCAGAGCGTCTTCGTAGGGGCCAAAGTCTTTGAATCGTTCTTGGAGAAAGGATTTTAACCAGATTTGGGCATCGTTGCGGGTGATGGGCCAGGTCCAATCCCCTTTTTCGGCACCGGGGGCGCTGGGGTAGTGCTGACGGGTGTATTGAGTCGCTTCTTCCCAGGCCGGATGGACCGCGAGGCTGGGGGGTGGAGGGGGGGTGCCCTGGGCGGGGTATCGCTTGCGGTTCTCTTCGTCGTAGCTCCATTGACCGCCAAGTGGTTCAGCGGATTTTGTTCCCTGATTGTTGGATTTTATTCCCTGATTGTTGGATTTTATTACCTGATCGGTGGATTCGGGTTCCAGAAGGATTTGGTGCCGGATGCGTTGTTTGCGGTAATAATCGGCCTGTAGGAAACGCTTTTTGCCCTTGAACCAAGATTCGGAGACCTGAGGACGGTCCAAAAACAAAGGATTGGGCAACCAATTCAAGGTCATTCCGTGTTTTTGGGCGCTCCGTCGGATGCGTTGTTCCAACCATTGGTCACCGCATTCGTAGAGATGCAGGGTGGACCCGGTCAGGTGGTGGGCGTTATGTTCCAAGAAGGCTCGTATATCGCTCCGGGGATCTGCGGAGTCCACATAGTTCACGGTCCATCCCTTTTGATGCAATTCTTCGGCGAAAACCTTCATGCAGGCTCTCTGATGAATGAGTTTTTGGCGATGAAAATCGAATTGGCCAAAGAAGAGCCATTCTTCGAGGATCCAGGCGGTGGGGGTTGGCCCGTTGGAAATCGGGTGATTGGGGCTTGGCCCGTTGGAAATCAGGCCTTCGGGTTCAACAAGTTGGTGCGGCAAGAACAAAAAATCCAAGCCAGGTTCTGCAATCATCACCTAGTCGGAACAATCTTCGCTTACGGAAGTTTGAGCAGTTTGCAACGACCCTGACCTCGGGGTTCCTGCCATAGAAGGTGGTACATACCGGCCGACCAGGTGCTGGTCTCTGCTCGGACATTCAGGCCCTTGCCCTTGGCCATGGTTTGTCCGCCGCTCCCGAGGATGGTCCACGAATAGGACGATTCCGCGCTGTAGCTGCCGTTGTCGGAGTTGTTGCCGTTGCCCGTGTTGTTGCCGTTGTCGCGGTTGTCCAAGTCAAAGGCCAGTTCGTCTTGGAAGGGGTTGGGCCGGGCGGGGCAAAGCCCCCCGCCCCTGGGGGCGGAGGCGACGGGCGCTGTCCCGGAGGGGGCGCCGTTGCTGCGCTCCGGACTGGGGACCAGAAAAGGCACCCAATCCAAAGCGCCGTCGCCAGCCCGGCCCCACGAAACATCCTCTACCTGAGGCCCATAACACAGGGTATCCATCACAACGTACTGAGTGCCCTGCAAGCGATGGAGCCCTACACATTCCCCGTAACCCGAGAGGGTAAAATTGGCATGCAGGTTACCCCGCGTTGTATCCCCGGAGGCCCATACCAAAACAAAACCACCGGCTGGTATCGTCAGGTTGGGCAAACGCCAACGGCCCGGTTTGGCCATGTTATCCGTTAGGTAAACCCCGTTGAGGAGGTAGGGCTGAGAACTTGTGTTATGCAACTCAATCCAATCGCTGGTTTGGTTAGCCTGATCGACGATGCCGGTGCGGTTCAGGGCCATGATTTCATTCAGCACCAACGGGCCAAGATTTCGGAGAGCGACCCGCATGGGATTGCAAGGTCGAATGCGTTGATTTTGAGCCGCATCCAATGCCCTCACCTGCACACTGCATTGCTGAACGGTCGGGTTTAGATTCCAATAAGCCCCGTAGACTCCATCAGCTGCTGCTCCATCCCCGTGCAGACCATCGTCCCATAGCGGGATCTGGAGGGTCACCCCGTCCTGAGTTGCCAATGCCACGGCGGTCACTCCGCTGCTGAGCTCATCCTCAATCCGTACCCGGATGGTAGCCCGTCGGCCCGGGTATGGATTCAAAACCAAGGGTCGATGAACGATGGGCGCCAGGTTGGTAGGACCCGTCAAAGCCCCCAGGGTCGACGCTGAACGCGCAATCAAAAAAGGTGTTATACTACCAGTCACATGGGCCCGGTTTAGATTGCCGGAAAACGACTGCAAAAATTCAGCGTAAGTAAACCCGTAATCCAGCGTCCTGAACGAATCCAACAAGGCAAAAGGCGCCAAACGATCCCGGACACTGTCCACAAAGGCCAAATAATGGGCCTGGATCTGGCGGTTGGCCAACCGTCGCAGGTAAAAGGAATAAATATCCCGGGTCTCGGAATTGGCCATTAACTTATCGTACAAAGGCCTGGACTCCCCGGGTGTAAAACTGTAGGGCGACAAGGTGCGGTAATTAGGCCCACCCCATTGGATGCCGAATGTGTTATCGGTATCGTATGGCAAAAAGCGAAATCTTCGATCAATTGGATGTTCGTAGAGATAAAAATTATTTTTGTTATAGTACGAATCCCAATGGCCAGAACTGAGATCCGTTGCCAAGGTTAATAAGGTCGATTCAATATCCAAAACACTGTCCAAATGACAATAGATTTGGGACGAAGAAGTCTGTGTCAAAGTCCTCACCATCAGAGCAAAACGAGTATAGTCATCCCCCGCCGTGTTGGTCATTAACTCGTAAGCGCGTCGCCCCCCGGAGGTGAATTTGTAATCGTTGGGATTGTTGGAGCGATAGGTCAAATCCGCTGGCCACAAACACTTGAAGAGATTTCCGTAATCCTGAGCATAACGGACCTGCATAAAATCCTCGTTCAATTGCTCCACATTCAAATAAACTCCCCGGTATTGCCCGTTCATATACAGATTCACATGAGCCGCACGCGCCGAATGCGCCCCCACTCGTTCGGATAATTCGTAATAAAATTTGGCCCGACTGATGGAAGGGTCGTTGTGCATCCCGTAGAGGTTGAGATCGGTCACCCCTTCCAGGTTTTGGCCATCGCGGTACGTGTTAAAAGAAATTCGAAACTGTTTCTTGGCAGCCGATCGCGATGTATTTCCGCGAATGCTCAAACCACATTCACTCAGGGTATCCGTCAAACCATTGCGGGTATAGACCACCGTGCAACGGTATTCCCGGTCCTCGTTGGGATTGTTCAGCATGCGGGC
>CAIOCC010000134.1 GCA_903856555.1 uncultured Bacteroidota bacterium | reverse complement strand
TTGAGCTGGCTCAGCCCGATTCAGACGGTTTTCAGGCCGATGTCGCTGCCCGTCCCCGGGTGGAGGAGCCAACGACATCGATCCTTTACCGCGATGCCCTGACCAAGCAACCCCAGATTCTGGGCAACGAATGGCGCTACCGTCAATCGCAATGGAATCTCAAGGCGGCCCAATCCCTGCGCTACCCAAGGCTGACGGCCTTTGCGAACATGAACACTCTTTTTGCATCGACCAGCCAGCAATTTGTATTGTTACCCGAGATTGACGGGGTACGCCCGATCGGCTATCTCCAGAATGATCCGACCCAGCTGGTGGTGCAGCCCATTCCCAAATACAAAAGCATGTTGGTCCCTCGGGGTGAACAATTTCGTAACAACTTGGGAACGGGCATGGGGCTTAGTCTTTCGATACCCCTCTGGAACAACGGCCAAGTTCGCCTTGCCGAAGAACGGGCCCGTTTGGCGGTCGAAAATGCACGATTGCAGAGCGAGCAGGCCCGCAATCAACTCTACACCGATATAACAAGGGCTGTAACGGATTATCGCGCCGCCAAAGCTCGTTTGGTAACCAACAAGGTCAATCTGGATGCCCAAAAAGCCAACCACGACCTGGCTGCGAAGCGCCACGAGCAGGGTTTGCTACCGCTGGCCGATTACCTCAACGCCAAAAACCGTTGGCAAATCGCCGAATCATCCTGGATACAAGCTTATTACGAAGAGATTTTTAGACGCAAGGTGCTGGATTTTTACGAAGGCCGCTTTTCCTGGCAAAACCCCTAAACGCATCGACCCCGGATACGTTTCAATAAAAATTCTATGTTACGAAAAAACCGAAAATTGTTATGGATTTTGGCCGCGGTGGTTCTTTTGACGGTTCTGGCCGCCATGGGAAAGCGGATGGGCTGGTGGGGACAAACGCCTCCCTTGGAGGTGGCGGTCGAAAAGGTGGCCCTGAGGGATTTGACCGAAACGGTTTTGGCCAGCGGCAAAATTCAACCGGTGACCGAAGTCAAGATTTCCTCGGAGGTTTCCGGAGAAATCGTGGCCTTGACCATCAAGGAGGGCGATGCCGTGCGAAAAGGCCAACTCTTGGCGCGCATTAACCCCGAAATGATGGCCGCTGCATTGGACCGGAACGAAGCTGCGGTGAACAACGCCAAGTCCGGCCTGGCAAGCGCCCGCGTTCGCCTTCGCCAGCTCGAAAATCTTTTGAGAATCAACCTGGAGCCGGCTTACCGTCGGACGGCCCGCCTTTTTGAAGACAAAGTAGCGACCCAAGCCGAGTTGGAGGTGGCGCGCTCCCAGTACGAGTCGGCCCTTCAGGATATTGAGTCGGCCAAAGAAGCCGTGGAGGGTGCTGTGTTTATGGTGCAATCGGCCCGAGCGAGCCAAAAAGAAATGAAGGAACAATTGGCGCGCACCAATATTTTGTCTCCGATGGATGGTATCGTGACCAAACTCTCGGTGGAACTGGGTGAAAGGGTGGTGGGCACCATCCAAATGGCAGGAACCGAAATGATTCGTATTGCGGATTTGACCCGCATGGAGGTGAGGGTGGATGTGAGCGAAAGCGATGTCGTTCGGGTCAAGAACGGGGATTCAGTGATGGTGGAGGTGGATGCCTATCCCGGACAAAAATTCTCCGGTATGGTTCGCGAGATTGCGAACAGTTCCAATTCTTCTGCTTTGCCGGGCACCGGTGGTGCAGACCAGGTTACCAATTTTTTGGTCAAAATTTCTTTGTTAGGCGATAACCGAGCAACGGGCGATCGCAGCGGTGTCGACAAGGCGGCCAACCCGGTGTCGATGGTGCAGCGGTTTTTGTTTAGACCTGGGATGAGTGCTTCGGCCGAAATCACGACCCGTCGTGTCCAAGGCGCCGTCTCCGTTCCCATCAATGCCGTGGCGGTTCGGGATGCCGAGGGCCAGGCGACGGATCCGGAATCCGAGGAATCATCCACCACCAAAAACCCCGATCAACAAAACACCAACAACGAGCAGATTGACGAAGTTGTTTTTGTCCGAAGCGGCAACAAAGCATTGTTACGAAAAGTGACGACCGGCATCCAAGACGACAAGCACATTCAAATTCTCAGCGGCTTGCGATCGGGCGAGGAAGTTGTTACGGCGCCCTATTCAGCGGTCTCCAGGGATTTGCGTAACAATCGAGTTATCAAGGTGGTGGACCGTGATCAGCTTTTTAGCGGGGAAGAATAGGTCGGTCAATGGTGAACAAAGCAGGTTTGAAGGTTGCCGTCATTGGCGGCGGAAGTTGGGCCACGGCCTTGGTCAAGGTATTGAGCGATAATCAGGTTCCCTTAACCTGGTGGATGCGCGACCGGGAGGTCATGGCCTATATTCAGCAACATCACCGGAATCCCAGGTATCTGAGCGATGCTTCTTTGCAAATTCGTCGGGGAACCATGCAGCCCGATTTGCGCAAAGCAGTGAGCACCGCGGATGTGGTTATTCTGGCCGTTCCGGCTGCTTTTTTGAGGGACGCTATGCAGGGTCTGGCCGAGAACGATTTGGCTGGTAAATGGGTTTTGTCGGCCGTCAAGGGCATGGTCCCGGGCGAAAATCTATTGATTGGCCAATTTCTCCAAAAATATTTCAGGGTCAGTCCCCAAAAGTTCATGGTGATTACCGGCCCCTGCCACGCCGAAGAAGTGGCCGCTGAGAAACTTTCCTTCTTGACCTTGGCCGCCGAGGATGCGGAGATGGCCACTCCCTTGTTGCCGCTTTTCCAAAACCGTTACCTTCAAATCAAGGCATCCGACGATCCCTCCGGCAGCGAGTACGCATCGGTGATGAAGAATATCTATGCCATCGCGGGGGGTATTGCCCATGGTTTGGGTTACGGGGATAATTTCATGGCGGTTTTGGTATCCAATGCCATCATAGAACTCAAGAGTTTTTTGAGAGCGGTCTACCCCAAGCGCAGAGATATCAAGGGTTCGGCCTATTTGGGGGATTTGTTGGTCACCGCGTATTCTCGCTTTTCGCGTAATCGTTATTTTGGCACCATGTTAGGCAAAGGTTATTCGGTTCGATCCGCTCAACTTGAAATGAACATGGTCGCCGAGGGGTATTATTCCGCCAAAGCCGTGCACGAGCTCAATAAATTGCACAAGTGTCCCTTGCCCATCGCCACCATGGTTTACCGAGTACTCTACGAAGGCGTTCCAGCCCGTACCGCCATGCTTCAACTCCAAGCCCAACTGCAATGATGTCAAGGATGCGGTTTTGGGGCGTTTGGGTTCTCGTGGCGATCTGGGGTGCGGTGTTGTCACCCGCGCAGGCTCAGTGGCTACCGGCGTTTGGGCGTAGCCGCGTTGGGACGGCGGGTTTCCAGTTTTTGAAGATTCATCCCGATGCGCGTTCGGCCGCTCTGAGTGGTAATGCCATCAATTTGGTGAACGAGCCATCGGTTATGTTTTGGAATCCGGCCGGTTTGGTCCACGGCGAAGACCGAACTTGGTCGGTGCAGGCGGGTCATTTATCTTATTGGTCGGGGATACGAATGCAATCGCTGGCTGTGGCCCGGCGTTGGTCCACCGGGGAGGTCTTGGCCTACGGTCTTCGCCACCTCCAAACCGGCCCCATGAAGGTGACCACCGAGTTTCAGCCCACCGGGACCGGTCAAACCTTCAACGCCACCAACACCAGCATGGGATTGGCCTATGCCAAACCCTTGACCGATCGTTTTGCTTTGGGGGTGTCGCTGAATTGGGTGTATGAACAAATGCCGGATTGGCAGGTGCACAACGCGACGGTGGATTTGGGTTTTCGTTACGATGTAGGATGGAGGGAAACCCGCCTGGCGGTGGGTATCAATCATTTTGGGATGAATGTGACCCCATCAGGACGCTTGGTGCGACCGACCCTGGGTCGAAACGACACGCTTCAGACCTTTGAATCGCTGGCTCCGCCGACGGTCCTTCGGCTCGGTTTGTCGGGTTTGGTTTACCAAGAACAGGATCATCGGGTGGACGGGGTGGTTCAATTGAATCATCCAACGGATCAGGCCGAGAGTTTGGGATTTGCCTTGGAATACCGCTACCGAGAATGGATGTTTCTACGTTCTGGTTACGAACACCAAAGCGGATCCGGACAGGGTCCCAGTTGGGGCCTGGGTTGGCGTATCCCCCGCTCCTACGGTGTCTTGCAGGTGGATTATGCTTTTGTGGGACGATCGGGTTTGGGCCCGACCCACCGATTGGGTTTGATGTGGTCCGGAGGCAAAAGGCAGGAGGCTTTATGATCTTTGGGCGCATGAAGGCTTGGTTTGTTTTGCTAGGGGGGACCTTGACCCTATCCTTGAACTCTTGTGATTTTTTGTTGGGAACGCGGGACAATGAAACCGTGAACGAAATTTTTGATCAGGGGGCTATTGATCCCAATGCGGTTCAAAGTGTGGTGGGTTACGTACCTGTTTTGCCCGTCTGGAGTGACTTCCAATCGCCCACCGATGTCTGGGTGGGTTACGATGAAATGGTTTATGTGACGGATGCGCAGGGTCTACATATTTTGGACCAAAAAGGAGAACGCTTTCGGACGCTGCCCATCCCCGGTGCCACCAAAGTCACCCAAGATATTCGATTGCATACCTATGTTTTGGGCCGAATCGATACCCTCATGGACAGCGCCGGTACGGCGGTGCGGCGCAATCTGGCCGCCGTCTACGTTCTGAACAACAGCGCTGGATCCAACCCGGTTTGGCTCGATACCTTGGTTCACCCATTTGTGGACCTTAGCCGAAGCAATACCAATTTCCGGGGGCGTTTTGACGAGCAAGTGGAATTTACGGGCATCGCCTGCCTAGGCGATCATAGCTTTTACTTATCCCGCAGGGGACCCTCCAACAACACCCTTTCGGCGGCTGCACCTGACAACGCGGTTTTGGTTTTTCGGCCGGATCGTAGCAACAACGGGTACGTTCCCGGTTTGAATCCTGTGCTGTCGGGACTCAAATCAGCGATGAGCCCGGCGGGGCTCTGCGGGCTTTTGGCACCGCCTCAATTGGTGTTTGGAATGAACCCATCGCGGGATTTTATTCTTTTGCAATCGGCGACCCAAGCCGAAACCAAGGTTTTATGGATTCGTTCCACCGAGAATTCCGAGGTAGGGACGCTCTATTCCGAAAATCAGACCCTTCTGCAATTTGACCGTACCAAAGCCATGCGGTTTTTGTACGAACCTTTTCGGTTTACACGTCCTGCGGATGTATGTGTTGCGCCGGATGAAACCGGCTATCTCTTTGTGGTGGATTCTGAGCGGGATTCCCTGTATCAGTTTACCTCCAAGGGTTACGAGGGGGTCAATCCTCCCCCCAGTTCTGGACTGACCAAGCAAGTGCCGGCCTCTTTTGGGGGTTTTGGTTCCGGACCCTTCCAGTTTAAGGGACCTTCCGGTGTGGCCTATTTTCGCCGGACCTTGTACGTGGCGGATCGTGGGAACAACCGGGTCATGCGTTACAGACTAAGTTCCGATTTGGAGCGTTAGGTTTTATAATCCTTATCTTATGTTAAAGTCAATCAAGGCCGCCTTTCTCCTTGCCTTCACGGCCTGTCTTGGAACAGCCCCTTGGGGAGATCTGTGGGCGCAGTCCGAAACCCTGGGCTGGCAACGTTTGCGGATTCAGCAGGCCTCCCGGGTGGTCCTGGTTCAGGGCGCGGAGCACAAATTATGGGTGGATGGCAAGGAGCATTTACCCAAAGCCAAAGAAAGCAACCCCGAAGCGGATGCCATGGTGGACGGGGAATGGCTGCAGGTCAGCGTTTTGACGGCCAAAGAGATCCGCATA
>CAIOCC010000133.1 GCA_903856555.1 uncultured Bacteroidota bacterium | reverse complement strand
CTGGAACCGACTGGACGCGGTAACCGCTCCTGGAACCTACCTGTTGGAAGCGGTTTCGATCAACGGTACACGATTAATCCGTCGGGTTAGCCTCCGCTAAGGCATACGCAGCGAGTGGGGCAAGCAAGGTTCGTTCAGCATTCGTTGGTCAGCTTGCTGGACCAAGGCTGAATGCGATTTATTTGGATTTTTTACCAAAAACCGAAAATTGAACGTAGCGACCCGGGTTTTGGCGGAGGTCTTTGAGCAAGGCATCCAAACTGCCGGCGCTTTGTTGAAGGTTGTAATAAAGACTGCTATCCTTCATCAAACGCCCCAAAGATCCCTGGTTGTTACGAACTTGATCCATGAGGAGGGCGGTGGACTGAAGGGCTGCCTCGGCCTGCAAGACCGTTTGTTTGAGCTTCAAAGCGGCCAAAGTATCCGAAAATTGTTGGAGATTCTGCAGGGATTTGCGCAATAGAGGTTGGTCCTTGCGGAATTCAGTGGAAATACTGCTGAGATCCTGCAGGGTTTGGCGGACCGGCCCTCGGCTTTCTTGAATCATAAGGCCTAATTCACGGCTGCCCTGGTTGAGGTTTTCGACGCTTTGACGAATTTGTTCGGTTTGGAGGGCCTCGAGGATGCGGTTCACATTGGTCAGGCTGGTTTCAACCTTGTCCTTGAGAGGTGTCAAATCCCCCACCAGATTTTCAATCAAACTAGGCGCGATCAAAGCCGGCAAAGTGTCGCTGTCCTTGTGCTCCCTGGCTTGACTGGGTCCTGGATCAATCTGCAAGGCCTTGGTATCAAACAAATCGGTGCTGACCAGTCGAAGTGAGGTACCTTGGGTCAGTTTGATTTTTTTGCTGACCTCCACGGTAACCAAAACCAAGCCCTTTTCGGGTAGCAATTCGATGTCGGTAACGGTCCCGGCTTTGAGGCCTTTGAAAAGGACGGGGGCCGAGGATTTGAGGCCTTTGACATCGTCCAAGATGGAGTAATAGGTGTTACGACCGGTGAACAGGTCATCGCCTTTGAGGAAATTGATGCCAATAAAAAGAAGGAGAAGGGCCATGGTGGCAAAGAGACCTATCCATACTTCCTTGGGGACCTTGTTCATGGTTCGTTGTTCAGGTGGTGGTAACGGGCAATGGCTTCGGCAATGGCTTCGGCGAGGACTTGCTGGCCTTGGGCAGAGCTCATGAATTTTTCTTCTTGGGCATGGGTCAAAAACCCGGTTTCTATCAAAACGGCTGGCATCGTGGTTCGGTATAGCACCAAAAACCCGGCTTGTTTGACACCGCGACTGTGTCGACCGGCCTTGCGAGTGAATTTTTCTTCAATCAACTGCGCTAATTGCAGACTTTGGCTGCGGTAGGCGCTTTGAAAAAGTTCAAAGATGATATGGGCGGTTGGGTCGTTGGGGTTGAAACCATCGTAGCGCGTCAAGTAATCGCTCTCCAAAAGGATGGCAGAATTTTCGCGCTTGGCTACGTTGAGGTTGGCACCGGTCACATGCAGTCCTTGGGTGAAGGTCTCGGTGCCGTAGGCCTGCGATCCACCGCTGTTGCAATGGACCGAGACAAAGAGATCGGCGTTGAGACGATTGGCCATGGCAGCCCGTTCGTGCAATTCCACAAAGCGATCGTCTTTTCGGGTAAAATGGATGGAGAGTTCGGGAACCAAGGTTTTGAGATGTTCAGCAACCCGCTGGGCCACCTGCAGGGTGACTAGCTTTTCGAGGGAGCCCTTGCCCCGGCATCCGCTATCATGTCCCCCGTGGCCGGCATCCAGAACAATCCGGTGCAAGCGATAGGCTTTGAGGCCCAAGGGGTGTATGAGGAGCCCCCAAAAGACCGCTACAAGGGACAAAAAGCGAAGGGCTTTAAGGAAGGGCACGGGTGGGATTAGTTTTGGGGTTTCAAGCGCTTGGCCGTTGTTGTTGATAATGCACAAATTTAGGGGTTTGCCGGGGAACCACGGCCAGGGTCTTGCTGCAGGCCGGGGTGGGATGTGGCTCCTGCGGATCCTTTGTATGGCGTGGCGGCGTGCGCTTCCGTTTGCCATGGTTGGGGCCTTTGCGGCGATGGGTGCAATTGCTGCGGTTGGTGTTGTTGGAGCTGCTACGGTGGAGAATCCTTACGTTTTTTCTGGATTGGATACGGGTGCGGTGAACGATCGTCCCCAACGCGGACCCTTGGGCGAAACCGTTTTTTACGAAGCAGCGGATTCTTTGACCGTGGATTTTGGGTCCGGGCAGGCCCATCTCATGGGCAAAGTCAAAATCCGCTTTGGGACCATGGAACTACAATCCGGTCAAGCCTATCAAAATTGGAAAACCCGCAAACTCCGGGCCTTGCCCCTCACGGACAGCCTGGGCCACGCGGTGGATACGCCGACTTTTGCGGACGGCAATCAGCGCTTTGTGGCTGATTCCATGGAATACGATTTGGTCGCCGGTCGTGGCAAAATTTCCGAACTCGTAACGCGCGAAGGCGAAGCCTATGTCATTGGCCGAAGGGTTCAGCGGGATACATCGGGGGATATGTATGTTCGGAACACCCTTTTTACCACCTGCTCTGATACGCGGCACCCACATTTTTACCTTGAATTGGGCAAGGCCAAGCTCATTCCGGACCGGAGGATTGTCACCGGACCCTCCCGATTGGTCGCTTTGGGGATTCCTCTGCCCATTGGTTTGCCATTTGCGGTGATTCCATTGATGAAAGGGCAAAAGGCCGGAGTCCTTTTTCCTGAATACGGGAATTCCCCGCAATTTGGGTTTTTTCTAAGGAATGGGGGATACTATTGGCCGTTGGGCCCGCATGCCGATCTCAGCGTGCGCGGGGATATCTATGCCTACGGTGGTTGGCGAATCAATCCAGCCTTGGGTTATAACCAACGTTACAAATCCACCGGTCGTCTCAGCATCAATTGGAGCAATCTTCAATCGGGCGATCCCAAGGCCAAGGATTTTAGCCGTCAAAGGGACTTCATGATCAATTGGCAACACAGTCAAGATCAGCGCGCCCACCCGTACCGTCGCTTTTCGGCTTCGGTCCAAGCTGGTACCAGCAATTACCTTCGTAACAATTCGCCTTCAACAACGGATTTTTTGAACAATCAGCTCAATTCATCGGTGAGCTACAGCCGGATTTTTCCCGGTAAACCCTTGCAGGTCAACTTGGCAGCCCGTCATTCCCAAAACACCCAAACGCGAAGGGTTCAGCTCAATTTACCGGAAGGTAACCTGAACATGGCTCGAATTCAGCCGTTTAAGGCCAAACGAAGCATTGTTAGCGAACGTTGGTACGAAAAAATCGGCTTAACCTACCAGTCCAACCTGCGGTCCTCGGTGAACATGGCAGATTCTTTGCTTAATCCGACTTCGGCCCTGAGGGCCCTTGATGCAGGAATCCTGCATAACATTCCCGTGAGCACCTCTTCGTTCAAACTTTTTAATTATGTACAATTAACGCCGGGATTTTCTTACCAGGAGCGTTGGACCAATCGTCGGGCGGTGTTGGCGTATAATCCGGTGTTGGGGAAAGCGGTGGCAGATACCGAGCAAGGGTTTTACAGGAATTACGAGTACCAGGCCTCCCTTTTGTTGAATACGCGTCTTTATGGTTTGGTTCAGTTCCGCAAAGGGCGCCTGGCAGCCATTCGTCATGTGATGAACCCGCAAATCAGCCTGGGATGGAGGCCTGATTTTACCGCATCGCGCTTTGGTTTCTATCAAACGGTTCAGTCGGATTCAACAGGTAAGACTTTGAATTACAGCCCTTATAACGGATTTGGTTTCGGTGTCGCCGGAGTCGGGGCCTCGGCCCTGCTTAATTGGAGCATCGATAACAATTTGGAATACAAAGTGAGGACCCGAAGCGATAGCGGAGAGGTCTTGGTTCGACGCAAGATTTTTGATTCGTTTCGGTTGGGCTCGTCCTACAATTTTCGAGCTGATTCATTGCATATGGCGCCGGTGCAGTGGGGAGGACGGAGTCAATTTGGGGAGCGCTTTAGTTTGTTGTTTTCGGGGGTCTGGGATGTTTACAGCCGGGATTCATCCAAGCGTTTGGTCCAGCGTTGGTTGGCGGAGGATACCTGGTGGAAGCCTTTCCGACTCAACCAAGCATCGCTGACCTTGAGTGGTGGATGGGGTGGGCGCTCGACCGTTGAGCAACCGCTTCGTTCCGGCGCATGGCCCGTTTTGTTACGGGACCGGGGGGATTCAACCTTATGGGATGATTTTCAGCGTTATGGTTACCGCATGTTTGTGGATTGGACGGTTCCTTTTCGCCTGAATTTCAATTACAACCTATCTTACCAGGCCCTAGCCCCTGTTGGGCAACAATGGATACAGGCCTTGACTTTTAGCGGAGATCTTAGCCTGACCAAGCACTGGAAATTGGCCTACAATTCAGGGATTGATTTGCAGAGTCGTAAGTTAACCCCCACGTTTTTAAATATCTACCGAGATTTGCATTGTTGGGAAATGAGCATCAATCTGGTCCCCTTTGGAACCTATCGTTCGTACACCTTTACCTTGAATGCCAAAGGCAAAATGTTGCAGGATCTACGCCTTACGCGTCGGCGGAATTGGTTCGATTTGCAGCGTTAAGGTTGCGACGCCTTTTTTGCTCCAAAAGGAGTTGGGCGTATTCTCTTGAAATTTCACCAGCGGCCGAGGAGTTCTCTTTGGCCCTCCGCAACAAATAGGGCAGGACTTCCTTGACGGGGCCGTAGGGGAGGTATTTGGCCACCCGGTAACCGGCATCGGCCAATTCCCCTGTTAGGCGATCGCTCATGCCTAGTAGTTGGGCGTAGAGGATCCGTGGGTTGTCCGGTGACCAGCCCAGGTCATTCATTCGTGCCGAAGCCAGGACACAGCTGGGGCGGTTGTGGGTCCCTAGGCAGATAAAGGCCTTGGGGTGTTGGAGCAAAAGTTGGGTTGCCTCGTTAAAATCGCGATCGGTGGCGGCTTTGGTGGGCTGGATAGGGTCCGGATAGGCCATGGAACGAGCTCGATCTCTTTCTTTTTCCATGTAGGCCCCTCGGACCACTTTGAAGGCAGGTACAAACCCTTGCTCATCGGCTTGTTGCAAAGCTCGTTTGAGGTAATCCAAGCGATCCCACCGGTACATTTGTAAGGTGTTGATAACAATAGGTTTGTCTGTATTGTAACGCGACATGGCTTCCATGGTCCAGTCGTCAATGGGGTCTTGAATCCAGCTTTCTTCGGCATCCACCATGATGGGGCATTGGAGATGGTGGGCCTTTTGGAGCAAGGTGTTGACCCTTTCGCGACCTAGCCGGGCTTGCTCCTGGATCTGGGGGTTCATGGGGTGACCCTCGGCCAGTTGGTGCAGAGCCGCGGATGAAACCAGGCCACTGACCTTGAAAACAAAGAGGGGCGTGTGGGGGTTACGCGCTGCATAGGCGAGGCCTTCAAGCAGGGTCTGAAGGCAACGATCCATGGCTTCTTCGCTGTCTTGCCCTTCAACCGAGTAGTCGGGGATGCTTCCGATCGAGGTAGAGGCCAGTTCCTCGATGGTATTTGTGCATTGATGGAGGCTTTCACCGCCGCAGAATTGCCGGAAAATGGTGGCTCGAACGAGGCCCTGTATGGGCAGTCCCCAACGCAAGGCCAGGTTGGCCAGGTCCCCCAGAACTTGGACGATCCGGCCTTGGTTCATCAACCCAAAGAGCCAAAGCTTTCTTCGGAGGTCGACCGAGCTCAGACGGCTGTAGGCCGGGGAATAGAGGGGGGCTTCCTGGGGTAAAGGCACGAAGCAAAAATAAGCGTCCGAATATGTGCAAGGGGCCTTTTCAACCTTTTGGGTAATTCTTTGTTTCTTTGTGGTTAGTTAGAACCTTCTTGTTTAGGTTCCGTTTTCTTCCTATCGCCCAACAACGCGCCCCTTGCAACCTCCCGACCTTGTACCGGTGAATCCGGATCCCACCTTGGTGAAATCCGAGCCGGCCTTTTTCCCCAAGGCTCATCCAGATCAAGGCGTGCGGCCCTTCTTGGTGGCAGGTCCCTGTTCGGCCGAAACGCCTGAACGATTTGAGGCGACCCTCGACGGCCTAGCCCCTCTGGCCCCGGATTTGGTGCGGGCGGGGATTTGGAAACCAAGGACCAGGCCGGACCGCTTCGAAGGGGTGGGGGCCGAGGGGCTGGTTTGGGTCAGGGAACTGACCCAACGACGGGGACTCCGTCTGGCCGTCGAGGTCGCTCAGCCCTCCCAGGTGGAACAGGCCCTGCTTCACGGGGTGGATGCCGTCTGGCTCGGTGCAAGGACCACGGTCAATCCTTTTTTGGTGGATGAAATCGGCCGAGTCTTGGCCGGGACCGGGATGCCGGTGCTCCTAAAGAACCCCATCAACCCCGACCTCGAACTGTGGCTGGGCGCCATCGAGCGCATGGAACGCTGGGGTCTGACTCAATTGGCCTTGGTGCATCGGGGTTTTTCTCCCTTTGAACCCAGCCCCTACCGCAACATGCCCCAGTGGGAAATTCCCATTGAATTGCGTAGACGGCGCCCGGATTTGCCCATGTATTGCGATCCCAGTCACATCACCGGCAATGCCCGACTGGTCCCGGAATTTGCTCAAATAGCACTCGATTTGTGTTACGACGGCTGGATGCTGGAAGTTCATCACAGTCCTTCCGATGCTTGGTCCGATGCGGGTCAGCAATTGACGCCCGATCAGTTACGCGATACCCTGGGGGGCATGACCTTTCGTTTCAACGACCCCGAGAACCAGGAATTGGCCGCTCAACTCCAGGACCTGAGGGCCCAGGTGGACCGCTTGGATCACGATTTATTGGAACTTATGAGCCAAAGGCTGAAATTAAGCCATCGCCTGGGCACCCTCAAAAAAGAATACGATTTGCCCATCTTGCAGCCCAAACGCTGGGAACAAATTTTGGAAACCCGCCATCGTGAGGGTGCGTCCATGGGGCTCAACCTTTCATTTCTTAACAAATGGTTGCAACTGATGCATCAGGAAAGCATACAACGTCAGCTGGACATGTATCGCCCCGATTCGTCCAAGACCCCCTAGATTTCTGGAGGTCCTGGGTCGAGTCTGCCACCCCAACCAACTGTTTCTATTTGGCGGACCCGGCCACCCAAGCCTGGGCCGAAGCCTATCGTTCCGTTGCTCCCGGTTCCCTCCTGGTCATGCAAGCCGGCGAAGCCTCCAAAACCTGGGATTCCCTGCAACAAATTTTGGCTTGGTTGATGGAGGAGCAGGCCGATCGCTCCTCGGTTCTCTTGGTTCTTGGAGGTGGAGCCCTCAGCGATGTGGGTGCCATGGCCGCTGCCATGTTCAAACGAGGAATCCCTTGGGTTTCGGTGCCTACCACCCTTCTGGCCATGGTGGATGCCGCTTACGGTGGTAAATGCGCTATCAATTTTGGCGGCATCAAAAACAGTGTCGGTCTCTACAACGATCCGGCTCATCGCATCTATTACCACCCCTACCTTCAAACATTGGGTGTGGATGCTTTGGTGGATGGATGGGCCGAAATAATCAAACACGGCTTGGTTGCGAGCCAGGACCTGATGCAAAGCAACCTTGCTTACTTCGGGTCTTTGAACAACACCCCCAACCCCGTGTTGACCCCACCCAACCAAGATTTGTTGTTGCAAGCCCTTCAGGTCAAAATAGATCTGGTTGCCCTGGATCCTCGTGAAAGTGGCCCTCGAAAATTATTGAATTTTGGTCATACCATGGGCCATGCCCTGGAAGCCTTGAGCCCTTCCTTGGGTCATGGTAGGGCGGTTTGGTTGGGCATGATTTACGAACTTGGATTGGCAGTCTCGGCCGGCCTCTTGGCCCGTGATCACGGATTGATTTGTTACGCTAACCTTCAAATGCTCGCTCCTTACGTAAGTCCTGAAACCTACCCCTCCACTTGGCCTTCATGGAAAGTTGTGTTGGAACATCTTTTACAGGACAAAAAGAATCGTGGAGGACGAATTCTTTGGTCCCTGCCCGTGGGGGTTGGTAAAGCCGATTACGATAGGGTGGTTGACCCAGCCATGGCTGAGCGGGTTTATGAGGCCTGGATCCGCGATCCTCTGGCATGGCCCTTGATCCATGGCTACGCTTAAATTTAACAAAGCTCCTGTTCAACACTCCATTGAGTTGGGAGAGGTCCGTCTGTACCTGCCTCCATCCAAGAGTTTGTTGATTCGTCAAATTTTTTTGGAAACGGCCCTATGGATTCGTTCGGT
>CAIOCC010000132.1 GCA_903856555.1 uncultured Bacteroidota bacterium | reverse complement strand
TTTTGAAAGGTCTTCCACTTCTCCGGTCCCAAGGATTGTTGAATTTCACCCTGGGGATCTAGCCGCTCAGCCAGGTTTTTTCCAACAAAACACTGGGTATGATCCAGCCATGGTTGGACCAAGGCTAGGAGCTCGCTGTGATTCTGGAATTCTTCCCAATGCAAAACCCCTAGGGGAGAACGAGGGTCCGCGTTTTGGCGCAAAACCAGGGATCCGTTTTGCAAAAATGGCTGTCTATCAATGATTTGCAATGCCATTTGGTAATCCAAATTGTTGCGGTACCGATGATTTTCGCCTTTCCATTCCCAGGTTCTCAAACCGTCCAAGACTCGCGTTGGATCGTATCCTTTGGGCACAAGAATTCGGCTCACATTCCTGCAGCCTTTTCCGTAGTAAAGGAATACATCCGATGCCAATCCTTGCCAATCCACCTCCTCTTCGTCACCCCAGACGATGGCGGTGGAATTTCGATGCCCTCGAATCAAGCGTGGAAGGTGGCCAAAGTACTGTTCAAAATAGGGGAGCGCGGACTCGGAGCCGGTTGCAATCACCGCATCCGGTCGGACCACCCGGTCCACCACCTGAACCATGGAACGAAACGGTGGCCAAAACCGGCTCAGGCCTTCCAAAGCCCATGGAGTTAGACCGGCATCGTCCGAAGAAAGCTTGACTTGGGCCCGGTGTCCCGATACCAGAACACATAAAACATCGTGCAACCCTACCAAAGGTAGGTTGCCGGGCAAGACCAGACCGATTTCCTTGGTTGTTCGTTCGCTAGGGGCCAGGCTCTCCGCTTCAAACAGCCATGCTTCTATTTCGTGGGGGGATAAGGCTTCGGACCAGGCCTCCACCGCATGCCTTAGCATGGGTTCCTCAAACCAAGGGTTGAGGGCCGCCGTTTGGGCCGCCAACCCCTCCCAAGAGGGCTGCTGGGGACTTTCATGGAACCAAGCCCCCCAGGCCAGCAAGGGTTCTCGAAGTTCGGCAAAGGAAGGGGAGGGGGAGGCCATGATAAAGCGTAAATTTGCGTTGAAAATAGAGGAATCCATGGCCATTATCATCACCGACCAATGCATTAATTGCGGGGCCTGCGAACCCGAGTGTCCCAACAATGCGATTTACGAAGGCGGTGTTTCTTGGACCTACGCGCAGGGTACCGCCCTGGGTGGTTTGGTTCGCAGACCCGACGGGAGTACCACCCATGCCACCGATCAGCAAACCCCTGTCTCGGACGATGTCTATTTTATCGTCCCAGATAAATGCACGGAATGCGAAGGCTTTCACGAAGAGCCCCAATGCGCCGCGGTTTGTCCGGTGGACTGCTGTGTTCCGGATCCGGACCGCCGCGAATCCACCGAAACCCTCTTGGACCGCAAACAATACCTTCACGATCAGGCCAACCCTTGAAGCCCTCTCCCCCCAAAATCCGTGTAGGTGTCTTGTTCGGCGGTAATTCCCGGGAGCGGGAGGTTTCCTTTGCCGGAGGGAGGACTGTTTACGATACCCTTGATAAATCCATTTTTGAGGTTGTCCCCTTCTTGGTAGACTCCTTTGGTCACCTGGTTCTGTTGCATTGGTCTTTTTTGTACAAAGGCAGTCTTCGGGATTTTTATCCGGTCCAACAAAGCCCTTCCCAGCCTTTGGCTTGGTTGCCTTATGCCGAGCAAAT
>CAIOCC010000131.1 GCA_903856555.1 uncultured Bacteroidota bacterium | reverse complement strand
GCCATATCGTTGTAATCGGGGAATACTCGTTGAGCGGCGATATAGGACAGGGCCAGGATGGAGGCGCCTTTGGACAAAGAGTTGGTCGTCATAGCGGCCCGCATGGTACGGTGAAAAGACATGGCCGATATATCCAGGGTTTTGTGATAGAATTCGTAATTGAGATCGGTATAGGCCTTGCCTTTGCGGACATTGGGGGACATCCCGATGGAATGCAAGACAAAATCAATGGGCCCGCCCAGGAATTCAACAGCCTGCGTGAACAAGCCTTCGAGGTCGGCATCCACCGTTGCATCCGCGGCGATGACTGTAGAGCCGCAGCGCTCGGCGAGTTCGTGGATTTGGCCCATGCGCAATGCAATGGGTGCGTTGGTGAGAACAAAACGAGCTCCTTCCGAGTGAGCCTTTTCGGCGACTTTCCAAGCGATGGACTGCTGATCGAGGGCGCCGAAGATGATGCCTCTTTTGCCTTGCAACAATGAATGAGTCATGGGGGGTAGGGTAGGTTTAGGTCACTAAATTACAACATGCATGTTTACAACAGGCCAGCGCATTCAGGCCAGGCCAGCGCGATTGAGCAGGTCCTCGGCCTGTTGCAGGGCGGCTTTGCCGTAGCGGTCACCTCCAATCATGCGGGCCAAGGTTTGTTTTCGTTGCTCCGGGTCAAGAATCGTAAGGGCGGTGCGGGTTTGATGGTCGTGGACTTCTTTGGTGATATGCCAATGTCCATCACCCAAGGCGGCGATTTGGGGGAGGTGGGTAATGAGAATAATTTGCTGGTGGCGTCCCATTTCCGAGAGCATTTGGCCCATCCGCAGCGCGGTTTCTCCCGAGATGCCGGTATCAATTTCGTCAAAAATGCGGGTGTGGTTGCTCCCTTCTTCGCGCACCAGGCTTTTGAGGGCCAAGAGCAAGCGGGATTTTTCCCCACCGCTGGCCACCTGTCCCAAGGGTCGGGGTTCCTGACCGGGGTTGGCGCTGAACCACAACTCGGGTTGGTCCAAGCCCTGGAGGGCATCTTGCGGGAGCCATCCTTGCCAGTCTACCTGGGCGGGGTCCATCGGGGTCGAAGCGGGTGGTAGGGTCAAGGCAAGTTCATTGCGTAAGATGAGTCGGGCATGTTCCATGCCCAATCGGCTTAGTTTGGAATGACAGCGTTCGGAAAGGTCGGCCAGCGCGGAGGTGCGGGCCAGGTGGAGGCGCAGGGCGGCCCCTCGGACCGCTGCCAAAGCGTGAGACTCCTTCGACTCCAGGGCCGCCTTCGTTTCGTCCACCCCGGGGGTGGACCCCTGGGCTTCGCCCAGCCTGGCCCGCAGCCCTCGAAGTCCTAGCAGGTCGCCGATTTTGTGCTTGTGCATCAGCCCCTGCAGTTGGTCCAATTGCGCACTCAAGCGGGCTGTCGCCTCCAAATCGGGAACCCGTTGGTCGGCCAAATCAGCCGCATCTCTGGCCAGCTCTCCGGTTTGCCATAACAAATGACGCAAGCGCTCGGCCCAAGCCCCTACCTCCGGATCGCGGGTCTCCACACCGCCCAGGCTTTGGAGCAGGGTTCTCAGCGTATCGCTAACCGAAGGAAGTCCCCCGTTACCGGCCTGCCCCTCGTCCAAAACCGCTTCGGCATGCCGTAATTTTTCACCCGATTCCTGGGCATTTTCTTGCACCGCCAATGCGGATTCCAAGTCTGAAAGCAGCTCCCAACCATCCAAAGGTGCCTCGTTGAGTTCCTCCAAATAATACCGATCCCGCTCCTCGTCTCGTTTGCGTTGGTCCAGATCCGTTAACCAAACATCCAACGCTTTGCGCGCCACCTTCCAGGCTCTGTAGTCTTGGGAATACATGTGCCGAAGCGATTCACTACCAGCCAGTTGATCCAAAAGCAAGACCTGGGTCTGTCGACGATCGACCGCCACGGCTTCCTCCTGTCCGCTGAGGTCGAGCAACAACGATGCCAGCGCCTTCAAATCCCTGAGAGGGACCACCGCATCGTTGATTAAACAACGGCTGCGTTTTCGCGGGTTGATTTCTCGGCGCAAAACCAGCTCCATCGATGAAATCGCTTGGTTGTTCATGAGATCCGGGTCATCGGTGAATTCGGCGCATTTGGCCAAGACCTCCGGATCCTGGCTATGAAATTCCATTTCTATAACACAGGCCAAATGGGGATCTCTAAAATGCACCCCCTCGACCTGGTCTCCCAAGAGCAAACCCACGGCATCCAGCAAAATGGACTTTCCGGCCCCGGTTTCTCCGGTAATCACCGTCAAACCAGGCCCGAGCCCCACCTCCAATTCGGAAATGAGCGCAAAATTCCGGATATGCAAGCGCGTCAGCATTCCAAAGCCTTTGATTTATTTGCCACCCCCGGCACCACCACCCCCGATTCCGCCACTTCCGGTCCCCGCCGCATTAATGCGGTTGTATTCGGCTTGGTTGATGGGGTCCATGGCCACCAATTGCTCAACCACCTTGGCTTTTTCGGCCGGCAGGGCTTTGGAGCAAAACCCAACAATTTCAGGAAGTTTACCTTTGAGGTACAGGGGGATGAGCATACCGCCCGGTTTGCTGCGATTGACATCGTGCAATTTTTCGAGGGCCCCCAGCATCTTGCGTCGGGCTTCGATGATGCGTTCGGGCTTGTACATCTGGTCCAGGCCCTGACGGTGGTATTCGTACAAACTTGCATGGAAGGGCTTGTAGGCGGGATTGTTCAAGAGCTCTGCCAGCCAATAACGATTGCGAAGGCTCTGGTTCTGTCGCCAACCGATTTCAACCGCATTTTGGGCATTGAGTACAATTTGTTGCGCTCTCCGCAAATAGACCATTCCGCTTTCTTTCCCAAAGGTGTTGTAGTCCAACCCCACCACGATATTCGCGTAAAAGGCCAACAGGGCCAAGAGGTTGGAGCTGTGTTGATTCGGATTGAATTCCATGGGTTGGAATTCGTTGAATTCAAAAATCCAATCCGGGTCGGTGTAGTTAAAAAGGACCGTACTGTACGAGCTGTTGTAGACCGGTCGACTGCTTTGGATTTGAACCGTGGCCTTGAATTGATTGCCCGTAATGCGCTCATCCAGCATAATATTGATACTGCAGTTGATCCGCTCTTGGAACGAGAAAACATCCTCTGTCCATTTTTGACCGTTGACAAAGGTGGTCAACGCCTGCTGCATATTGGCGTAGAATTGTTGGTCCGCTCCACCGACCCGACCCGGGTTGATGGTGAGCTGACAATTAAGCTCTTGCGCCGAGACTCGGGTAGGCTGGGACAAGCCGAAAAACACCAAAAACAAGATTACCAGTGCGGACCAACCCCCGTTTTGGGGCCTACCCCAGAGGCGAATCATGGCATGAACCATGGATTCGGCCAGTTGGCGTTTGGGGCTGGACGGAATGTCCAGGGTTGCATGATCCGGGGTAAGGATGCGCACCGACATCGATTCCGCGTCCATGGCGCCCCCTTCTTGGTTCAACGAATTGAGTACGATCATGTCGGCTTTTTTGGCCTTTAATTTGGTCAACGCGTTCTCCTCTTCGTTGTTGCTTTCCAAGGCAAAACCCACCACCCGTTGCCCAGGGTTTTTATGGTGTCCGGCTTCGCTCAGCAGATCCGGGTTGGGAACCAAGGACAAGGTCAAGGGTCCTTCGGTTTTCTTGATTTTGTTGGTCGAAACAAGGGCTGGCCGGTAATCCGCAACGGCCGCCGCAAAAATCAAAAGTTGACAGGCATCGCTGAGTCCTCGGCAGACCTCCTGCATTTGAACTGCAGTCTCGACGCGATGAACACGGACCCCGGGATGACGGCAAACCTGATCTCCAGGTCCGTAGACAAGTTCAACGTGGGCACCGCGGTCCGCCAAGACCTCGGCCAACGCGATTCCCATCCGTCCCGAAGAACGATTGCTGATGTAACGGACGGGGTCCAGGGCCTCACGGGTGGGGCCAGCCGTAATCAAGACTCGACTGCCCTCCCACAAAGGTTCTCCGATCAGGAATTCTCGAATCCAGGCCAGCAGGGTTTCGGGTTCGGCCATGCGGCCTTCGCCCACCAAGCCCGATGCCAACTCGCCGTGCTCGGTGGGAATCATGTGGTAACCGCGTTCCAACAAGGTTTGAATATTGGCCGAGGTGGCCGGGTGCAAATACATGTCGTGGTCCATGGCCGGCGCAAAGGCCACCGGACATCGGGCCGAGAGCACGGTGGCCAGTAACAAATGATCGCAATGACCATGGGCCATGCTGGCCAAGGTATGAGCGGTGCAGGGTGCGATGATGATTAAATCGGCCCAAAGACCCAGAGCAACGTGGTTAACCCATTCGCCTTCTTCGTTTTTGACCAGGTGCGTGTACACCGGTCGACCACTCAAGGTGCTAAGGGTTAAAGGTGTTACGAATTGTGCGGCCGAAGGCGTCAGCACAACCTGCACCTCAGCTCCGCTTCGGACCAAATCGCGGACCAGCGAACAAATCTTGTAGGCAGCGATACTTCCGCTGATGCCAATCAGGATTTTCTTGCCGGCCGGCATAACGAAGTTTCGTTAGGGCTTATTGGCCCGCTTTGGTCTTGGCGTCGTTGCGGTAGTAAATTTTGCCCTGCTTGAACTCGTCAATCGCCTGCAATGTAGGCTTGGGCATGCGCTCGTATTGCCGAGAAATTTCGATTTGTTCCCGGTTCTCGTAAACTTCTTCCAATGAATCAGCGGGGGTTGCAAATTCCGCAAGTTTGGTGTTGAGTTCTTCCTTGATTTTGGTGGCAATCTGGTTGCTTCGTTTGGCAATCACGGCAACGGCTTCGTAAACATTGCCGGTGGGGCTTTCCAAATCTTTGAGATTGCGGGTAACGGTGGTGTTGGTTGCTGACATGGTCTTGGGGTTGATGAATTTAAAACTTCAAAAAGGTCCGGGCTTGTTCGGCAAGGGCCTGACTTTGGGGTAGGTAGGACGAGCGAGGAAATTCTTCGGACAGCGCTTGATGAGCCTCCAGGACGGATTCAAATCGGGCGGCCTTCTTGGATTCGATGCTATTGCTGGCCAATTTGTGAAAGGAATCCACAATCAGCCATCTGATTTTTTCGCGTTCTTCCAGATCCGGGTATTCCACCAGCAGGTGTTGCAGAGTTACGGCGCTGGCTCGGTAGTCCTCCATGCGGTAGAACAACATGGCAGACTCAAAGGCCTTTATCCTCATTTTGTTACGAAGCCCTTCGATCACCCGATTGCATTGTTCGAGTCGCGGGGATGATGGGTATTTGTTCACAAACAACTGCAAGCCCTCGATGGCCCTTATAGAATTGGTTTGATCGAGATTCGAACCCGGGGAATCCATAAACATGCAATAGGCGTACATGAAATCCATTTCCTCGCCTTTGGGGCTGGAGGGGAAAAGCTGGTTGAATTGTTTGAAATGATAGGCAGCGGTCTGGTAGGCCCCCATCTGAAAATCGCAATAAGCGTAATAGTAATAAATGCCCTCGGATAGATCGGAGCCACGGTAAGCCGACACCAGTTCTTCGAGCAGGGGTTGGGCCTTGAAATATTCTCCCTGCAGGTAGAATTCCCTGGCTTTCTGAAATTTGAAATTCAGGTTGGGGTTCTTCAGGATTTTATTGTAAGAGTCGCAGGCCATCGTCGCCATGGCCAAAAGGGCCCCAAGGAGCATTATTCGGCCATTCGGGCCGTTTTTTGGTGCAATTTGGACGCTGTTCATTCTAGATGGACCGCAAATTTACTTAATTTAGAGCCAATAAATGGTGAATAAACATTTATCAACCCTTCTAACGCCTTTACCACGATGGATCTCTTCAAACGCCTCGAAAATCGCCCTGGACCCCTTGGTCGCCACGCCAAAGAATCCGAAGGATACTACATGTTCCCCAAATTGGAGGGCCCCATCGGCCCCCGTATGCAATTTAGAGGCCGTGAAAACCTCGTTTGGAGCCTTAACAACTACCTAGGTCTGGCGAATCATCCCGATGTTCGGGAGGCGGATGCCCAAGCAGCGGCTGATTACGGGATGGCTTGGCCGATGGGGGCCCGAATGATGTCGGGTAATTCCAATCAACACGAGCAATTAGAGCGTGAATTGGCGCATTATGTCGGTAAAGAGGCCGGTTTGTTGGTGAATTACGGTTACCAGGCCATGGTTTCTTCGATTGACGCCTTGGTGGATCGCCACGATGTCATTGTTTACGATGCCGAATCCCATGCTTGCATTGTGGACGGGGTGCGATTGCATGCGGGCAAGCGTTTTGTTTACAAACACAACGATATGGCCGGTTTGCGGACCCAATTGGTGAGGGCCCGCCGTGTTATTGAGGAACAGGGCCATCTGGGGGGCATCTTGGTGATAACCGAAGGGGTTTTTGGGATGTCGGGTGCCTTGGGTGCCTTGGATCAAGTGGTGGCCCTCAAAAAAGAATTTGAATTCCGTCTCTTGGTGGACGATGCCCATGGTTTTGGGGTGATGGGGCCTCAGGGCGAAGGAACTCCGGCCCATATGGGGGTCACCGAAGGGGTGGACCTGTATTTTGGGACCTTTGCCAAGGCCATGGCATCTATTGGGGGCTTTTTTGCCGGATCAGAAGGGGTCATCCAGCACCTGCGCTACAATATGCGCTCTCAGATTTTTGCCAAATCCCTGCCCATGCCCCTGGTGATCGGTGCTCTTAAGCGCTTGGAAATCATGCGGACCCGGCCTGAATTCAGGAACCGCCTTTGGGAGATTGTCCATGCTCTTCAGAGCGGATTGAAGGATAGGGGTTTTAACCTAGGACCCACGGCCTCCCCGGTTACCCCGGTTATACTGAGCGGTTCCTTGGGGGAGGCTACTGGGATGGTGGCTGATTTACGTGAAAACTGGGGAATTTTTTGCTCGGTGGTGGTCTACCCCGTTGTTCCCAAGGATGTCATCCTTCTTCGTCTGATCCCAACGGCCGTCCATACAGATGCCGATGTTGCGCATACGTTGGAGGCTTTTTCTTCGGTTGCAGCCAAATTGACCGATGGCGCCTACCGGAACGAAGGGATCGTGGTGGTCTAAGGAGACCGGAGTTCACGGTTAGCCGGAGGGGCCTTTTGGGGGTTCAATTTTTTTTGGATTAACCTTAATCTTGTTTTAATCCAAAGTGTATCTTAGAGTTAAGTAAACACTACGCCTATGAACCCATACCAGACTTTGCTGAACGCCGTCCTCGAAATGGAAAAGGATTTCGAGAAATTCTACGACAAAGGGAATGCCGCCGCCGGCACCCGGGTCCGCAAAGGCCTTCAATCCCTGAAATCCAAAGCACAGGAATTGCGCTTGGATGTTCAGACCAAAAAAACCGCGTAAACGGGCCACAAAGGGTATCTTTGAGCCCTTTCTAGCGGCTTGGCGTATACCGATCAATTTGAACCCAAAGACCGCTCCATGGGCTTCATGGAGCATCTGGATGCCCTGAGAGCCCACCTGTGGCGCTCGGTGGTGGTGATTTTTGTGTTAATGCTGGGTCTTTTTTCTCAAAAGACCTGGGTCTTTGACACGGTTTTGCTAGGTCCCAAGAACCCTGATTTTGTTTCGTACCGATGGCTGTGCTCCCTGGGGCAGGCTTTGGGTCAAGGCCAGACTTGGTGCGTTGAGGCGATGCCCTTGCAGCTCGTGAACCTTGATTTGACCGGCCAATTGATGCAGCACCTCTATGTTTCGTTCTTTGGGGCGGTTGTTTTGGGGTTCCCCTACCTGGTTTGGGAAACGTGGCGTTTCCTGAGCCCGGCGTTGAGGGATCGCGAGTTTTACGCGGCGCGGAGGTTGCTACTGGCGGTGATGCTCTTGTTTTTTGGAGGTTGTGCCTTTGGTTATTTTGTGCTGGCCCCCATGAGTATTTTGTTCTTGAGCAATTACAGTGTGAGCAGCCAAGTCATCAATACCGTCAGCCTTGGATCGTTTGTTTCGACGCTGACCATGACCGTACTCACAGCAGGTGTTATTTTTGAATTGCCGGTGCTCGCCTATTTTTTGGGATTGGTGGGCTTGATCAACGCTCCCTGGATGCGCCGAAATCGTCGCTATGCGGTGGTTGCGAACATGGTTTTGGCGGCGTTGCTGACTCCTTCGGATATAGGGGGGATGTTGATTCTTGCCATTCCCATGATCTTGCTTTATGAAATGGCGATTTGGGTGGTGGCCGCCTCGGCCCGATCCAAAGAATCTTCCATCGATCCATCACCGGATGACACGACCTCAAACCATGACCATGAATCAACCTGACCTCGGGCAGTCATCCCCTTTGGACTGGACCAACAAGTCCTTGGTACTCGGCAGCGACCACGCCGGCTTTGAAACCAAAGAATTTCTACGGATCTACCTCCAATCCCAGGGGGCTCAGGTCCGTGACATGGGGTGTTACAGCCCAGAATCCGTGGATTACCCCCAAGTGGCCCGCGCCTTGGCCTCGGCAGTGGTTGAGCATTCGGAGGGCCTTCTGGGTCTCCTCCTTTGTGGCTCTGGCAACGGGGTCTGCATCAGCGCCAACCGGATCCCCGGGGCCCGGGCTGCCTTGTGCTGGTTACCTGAACTGGCTGCGTTGGCACGTTCACATAACAATGCCAACATTCTTTGCCTTCCTGCACGCTTTGTTAGCCACGAACAAGCCCTCGCCATGGTCGAGGCTTTTGCCTTCACCCCTTTTGAGGGCGGGCGGCACCAGCGCAGGGTTGCCATGATAGACCCCGGAACATCTCAAATCCCTCCCATCGGATGACGACTGCCTCACAGCCATCGGATCGCTTTGATTTGGCATCGGGCTCCAAGGGCTTTGACCTGGAGCACCGTCGCAAAATCAATTTCAATATGGGCCGTTACCATGCGGCGGTGCAGGCGGGCCAAAAGGATTACAGGGATCCCGAATTAGCAAGAGACCAGGCGGCTTACCTCAAGTGGCAGGCGGTGGAAGCCCTCGAAAAACATTTGCTCCGATTTGAAAGCGCTTGTCGTAACAACGGTGCCAAAGTCGTCTGGGCTGCCGATGCCAACGATGCGCTCGAAGCTGTTTTGGAGGTGGTTCGTCGCCACAAAACCCGCTTGGTTGTCAAGTCCAAGTCCATGGCCACCGAGGAGATTCATTTAAACGATTTCCTCGAAAAGAACGGGGTGGAGGTGGTGGAAACCGATTTGGGAGAGTATATCCAACAATTGGACGGTGAGCCTCCTTACCATATCGTGACCCCGGCCATGCACAAGTCCAAAGAAGACGTGGCGGCCCTATTTCATCGCAAATTGGGTACGGATCCCAATGCTAGTCCCGAAGCCCTCACCAATCACGCGCGGTCTTTGCTCAGGGATCGGTATGTAGAGGCCGGTGTGGGGATCACGGGGGCAAATTTTTTGTTAGCCGATACCGGTGGGGTCTGTGTTACAGAGAACGAGGGCAATGCCCGGATGTCAACGACCTTTACCAAGGCCCATATCGTTGTGGCTGGCATCGAAAAAATACTTCCGTCCATGGACGACCTCGACCTTCTGTGGCCTTTGCTGGCTTCCAAAGGAACGGGTCAGCAAATGACGGCTTATAACACTATTTTCCACGGACCACGCAAGGACCACGAAAGCGACGGTCCCCAAGAAATGGTGGTGATCCTCTTGGACAACGGCCGAACCCGCTTGCTCGAAGATCCCAAAACTCGGCAGGCCTTGCATTGCATCCGATGCGGTGCTTGCCTCAATGCCTGTCCGGTTTACAAAAACATCGGGGGTCATAGTTACGGGGCCACCTATTCCGGCCCCATTGGCAAAGTCATCACCCCGCACTTGTTGCCCTTTGAATCCTACCAGCACCTTAGCCAGGCATCCTCCCTTTGCGGAAATTGCACCGAAGTTTGCCCGGTTCGCATTCCCTTGCACCAAATGATTCTGGAGAATCGTCGCCAGGCTGCGGAAGGCCCCGGGTCCTCCACCGCCCAGCATTGGGTATGGAAGGCCTGGTCCAGGGCCATGCTGCATCGCCCTTTGCTGGACGTGGTAGGCCCCCGCACCAAGTCCTGGTTTATGTCCCGTTTTGTAGGCTCGCTTTGGGGCTCCCGCCGGCAACTTCCGACCCCGGCTCCCCGTACCTTCCGTGCCTTGTGGCGTCAACGTTCCAATCCCCCTACCCGATGAAGTGGTTTGCTCCTTCCGATAAAATGAAATTTGACCGTTCATCCTGCACCGATGCAGAGTTGATGAAGTTGTACGAGGGTTTGTTGTTGCCTCGAATGATTGAAGAAAAAATGCTGATTCTGCTTCGTCAAGGCAAGGTGTCCAAATGGTTTTCGGGCATCGGTCAGGAAGCCATTGCCGTGGGTGCAACCCAAGCCCTTCGTCCCGATGAGTTTATTTTTCCCTTGCATCGTAACCTCGGCGTATTTACATCGAGGGGGATGGATTTGACTCGCTTGTTTGCCCAGCTTCAGGGCAAGGCCTCGGGTTACAGCCATGCCCGGGAGCGTTCTTTTCATTTCGGAAGCCGTGAACACGCGGTCGTTGGCATGATATCGCATTTGGGGCCTCAACTTACCTTGGCCAATGGCACCTCCCTGGCTTGGAAATTGGATCAAAAACCCGCGGTAAGCATGGCCTTTACAGGGGATGGGGGGACATCGGAAGGGGACTTCCATGAAGCCCTCAATGTAGCGGCGGTTTGGCAGCTCCCCGTCATCTTTGTGATCGAAAACAACGGTTACGGTTTATCGACGCCATCCGATGAGCAATTTCGATGTAAACAGTTTATTGACAAGGGTATAGGCTACGGGATGGAGGCAGTTCGAATCGACGGCAACAATGTGTTGGAGGTCTACCGAACCGTTCGCCATTGGGCCCAAGAGCTCCGGAAAAACCCACGGCCCCTCTTGTTGGAATGCATGACTTTTCGAATGAGGGGCCATGAAGAAGCTTCGGGGACCAAATACGTTCCCAAAGATTTGTTGGAACAATGGTCACTTCGAGATCCACTTAGCAATTTTGAAGCCTACCTGGAACGCAAAGGTTGGCTGTCGGTTTCGACCAAGGAAACCCTTCGGCACACTTTTTCTGATCGAATCGAACAGGCCTTGGAGGCTGTTTTTGCAGAACCTGAACCTACACCTTCGCTGGAAAGAGAATTGACGGCGGTCTATGCACCGGCCCCATCGCCTAACAACGAGTCCATGGTTTGGTCGCCTGATAACCAGCGGGAATTGCGTTTGGTGGACGCGGTGCGTGAAGGCCTTGATCAAGCCATGGAAAGGGACCCTGCTTTGGTCCTCATGGGTCAGGATATAGGTTCGTACGGTGGGGTTTTCAAAGCCACCGAGGGACTGATGGAGCGTTACGGGTCGGGCCGGGTTCGCAACACCCCGCTCTGCGAATCGGCGATTGTTGGCGCTGCTTTGGGCCTTTCCATCGCAGGCAAGCGGGCCATGGTCGAAATGCAATTTGCGGATTTTGTGACCTGTGGCTTCAATCAAATCGTTAACAATTTGGCCAAAATCCATTATCGCTGGGGTCAAGAAGCCCGCGTTGTGGTCCGGATGCCGACCGGGGCCGGGGTAGGGGCGGGGCCTTTCCACTCCCAATCCAACGAGGCGTGGTTTACCCATGTTCCTGGACTCAAGGTTGTTTACCCCGCTTTTCCTGCCGAAGCCAAAGCCATGTTGCTGTACGCTTTGAGGGATTCTTCTCCGTATTTGTTTTTTGAGCACAAAGCCTTGTACCGCAGCCTGAGTGGGCCTGTCACCGAAGAGATGGCCGAGATAGCCCCCGGTAAAGCGCGTATTGTCAGGGCAGGCACCGATGCCACCTTGGTGACCTACGGGATGGCGGTTCATTGGGCCTTGGACCTTTGTGCTGCCTTTCCAGAAGCCAGCCTGGAGGTGGTCGACCTGCGTTCGCTCCTTCCATGGGACCGGGAAACGGTTTTGGCTTCCGTCCGCAAGACGGGCAAGGTCCTGGTGATGCATGAAGACACCTTGGTTGGGGGTTTTGGAGGCGAAGTGGCGGCGGTTTTGGCCGAGGAGGCCTTTGAATACCTGGATGCCCCTGTGATGCGCTTTGGTTCCTTGGATACGCCGGTCCCCTTTGCCGTGAATCTCGAGCAGGATTTTTTGGGGATGGATAGGCTAAAAACCAAATTAAAAACCCTTTTAGATTACTAATTCAGCGGTTTTTGGTCTATATTGGACCCTTTGATAGGGATTCCAATGCGTCACGACCAAACTACTTCGCTTATGTTTTCAACCTTCAAAGGCTGTATGAACCGGGGCTCCGGTCGCCTTCAGCTCGGAACGGTCATTTTTGGGCTTATTCTGGCCGTAGGGGCCTTCATCGGACCTGTACAAGCGCAGCCGGTATTGCCCCCAGGGGTCCAGGCTCGCTTTTTCACGAGTTTTGAAAACGCCAACCCCTTTGATTCGGTATTGCGTTCGTACATTCCGACGACCGCCGTATCACTCTGGGATACCGTTGGTTCGTATCGGTTTCCCATTAACGGAACCGGCAAGGCCATCAGGGGTCGAATCAATCCCAATTCAACTTCGATTCTTGAGTTAAAGCCGTTTTCGACCTTGGGTCAATTTAAGGTTTGGCTGGATTTTGCTCACATTGCCAAATTGGAATTTAACGATACGGCCATTGTTCAATATTCGGTCGATGCGGGTCTAACCTGGACCCGATTGCTGGGAACCGCGTGTCGTTACTTGGGTGCTTCAACGGACTTCAGGAATTCCAGCCGTTTCACCCAGTTCTCCTACCCGGCCGATTGGTCGCCATCCTCGCAGGGCGCAACACCTTTGGCGTCCTGGTGGAAGCAGGAGCGATTTGACATGTCTCCATTTGTCTCCAACCGGGCCGATGTCCGGATTCGTTTCCTCCTCAAAGACGGCAATAACAACGGATTGGGAACCGTGCCTTCGGCCTATGGTTGGTTGGTGGACTCGATCTTGGTGACATCGGCCTTTTCGGAGGGAATCCCCCCGCTCATCACGCACACAGCCCTGACAGGAGTTCAGTTTAATATCAACCAAAGTTTTACGGCCGTTGTCCGGGATTCCTTGGGCTGCGATTCAACCGGTATTGACACGGCCGGGGTTCATCTCTTTTACCGCATCAACAGCGGCATCGTTGATTCGGTTCGTATGCTTCGTCAAGGCACGACGCTCAACTGGGTCGGGAATCTGGATTCCACACGAATAGCAGACGGGGATACCGTTCGTTACCTCATTCGGGCCATTGACTCCTCGCCACGTCGTAACATTCGATATTTCCCCAGCCAGGCTGCCTTGGGGGATAGTTTCATCACCTACATCGCATCCCGAAACCCGACCGTGGTCCACAGTGCTCCGGTGGTGGGTTATCAGTTTAGTCCCGGACCCTTTGTCATCAATGCCCAAATGAGCGATGCCTCTGGAGTTGACAGCGCGATTTTGGCCTACTCAGTCAACAACGGGCCGCTGCAGATTCGCCGCATGCCCAATGTGGGCGGTATCAATTACCGAGACACCCTCTTTACCGTGGATGGCGATTCGGTTCGTTATTACATCGAAGCGGTGGACAATTCGCCTTTGCGTTTTCGCCGCAAACTGCCCGATACAGCAGCCTTTTATTCGTTCACGGCCTCCGGACCCCCTTTGGTGGAATGGCCTACCACCTTCCAGCAATGCGATGTATTCCTAGGGGCGGTTTACAACCTAGGTCCGTTTACCATACCTGTTAAAATCACGGACGGCTCCGAAGTGGACACCGCCTTTTTGCACTACAAGGTGAACAACGGCAGTACCCAGATGGTGGGGATGACCCGCGCACCTTTGGTCCGGGATACCCTAGCACGTTGGAATTTTAACGGAGCTTCAGCAGCCACCATCCCAGGGGGAACTTTAGCGCCCACCCCACATCTCGGGACAGGTACTTCTTCCTTGGTGAATGCGCCGACTGGAACCTTTGTTTTGGGCAATGCAGTCACCACGGCCAATAACTCTTCGGACTCAGCTGCAGGGGCTACGAATTTCACATGGTCCACCACCAATTACCCAGCAGCGACGATCAACACCCTTCGGGGATATCAGTTCAATGTCTCAACAACGGGTCGCAAAAATATTCAGTTGAGTTTTGATATGTACCATTCGGCGACGGCATCTCGATTTGTTCGATTGGAATACTCCACCAACGGTGGAGGAACTTGGACTCCCTATACCGGGACGGGCACCGATACTGCTAATTTGTTCAGGGCCAATTTGGGAGGCAACCGCTGGTACCATAGTCGGACGGCTAATTTTGCCGGAATTAGCGGAGTGGATAACAATTCTGCTTTTCGGGTACGCCTCGTTTCGGTCTTCGCTCCAGGGACTGCGGCTTATGCGGCGGCAACAACGGGTCAAACCTATGCTACGACGGGGACCATCAGGGTGGATGCCGTGACTTTGTCGGGGGAGGTCGATGGTTATTGCAATTGGTTGGCCCAGGTTCCAGCTGTTTCGGATAGCGATACCGTGGCCTATTATGTTCGCGCACTGGATCGCTCGATTCGTAACAACCAGGCCATCAATCCTTCGGTCACCAATCCCCGGGTTTTTGTGGCGTTGAATGGTTTGAATTTGCCTTACCAAGATGGTTTTGAAGTGAGCAACGACCTTTGGTCCCCCTTTGTGTTGACAGGTCCTGTGAACAACCCGGTTTACAACCCCGGGGGATGGGTTCGTGGAACACCAAGCAAGAGTATCATCAACAATCCCTTTGCGGGCACCAAGGCATGGACGGTGGATTCATTGAATGGCAATTACCCTAACAATGCTTTTTATGTATTGGAATCACCGGTCTTTAATTTTCAATCGGCGGAACAGTCCTACCTCAACTTTATGCAATGGAGGGCCATTGACAGCGGTGGGGTCACCAATCCAGCCAGTGCCGGCGCCGGTGATGGTTTTTGGCTTGAATACACCCGTAACATTGCCGTACCCAATTGGCAAAAATTAGGGATTTACAGTGCTTTGCCCAATGCCGCCCAAAGCAATTGGTACAATCGTCCCAGCATTAGTGGATTGACCACGACTGGTGCCTGGGATGGCCGCAGTGGGGGATGGCGTTCCAGCGAAATTCGTTTGCCAGACTCTTTGTTCAAAGGAAGTGCCCTGGGCGGAACGGCTTCCAAGGTTCGTTTCCGTCTGGTATTCCGATCCAATGCAACAACGGTATCCAACGGGGTAGCGGTTGATAATATCACCGTGGCTATGCCGCCGGTGAGGGATGTTGGGGTGCAGTTGATTGCCTCGAATTCAACAGGCACGTTGATCTCCGTACCCAATAACAATTACCAGGTCCGCGGTGGAGAGCCCTTTGCGGTTTTTGTTCGTCTACAGAATTTTGGTCTTCGCAACATTGTTGACACCTTGGTTCCGGTGGTGGTGCGCATTGGTAGCTTTACCCAAACCACCCAAGTACGTTTAACCGATACGTTGAGACCCGGTGCGGTCACAACCACGGCCCTCCGATTGGATACCATTCTTTCAGCGCCTCTTCGTTGGTTTACCTTAACGGCCCATACGGCCATGAGTCAGGATGGCAACACAAGCAACGACTCTTCATCGGTCACCATGTACGGTGTTCCCATTCTCAATGTTCCAAGCGCCGACTCCTTTGACTCCATCCCCGATAATTGGTTGCCTGTCACGATGGGTACAGCGGTCAACCCTTGGCAACGAGGGGTCCCATTGGGTAATCAATTGAACGCAGCGTACAGCCCTCCCAATGTTTGGGGTACCATCCTCAACGGAAATCCATCATCTGGTCAGGGTGGCTATGTCTTGTCTCCACTTTACAATTTCCGTAACAGTGTCAATACGACCCTGCGTTTTCGTATGAATCGTCGTTTGGGCAATGCTGGATCGGTTTTTAGGATTTCGTTTGTTGATGAATTGTTTACTTCATGGCAAACCCTGGGTTCGGTATCGGATCCAACGGGGGTCAATTGGTACAATACGACCGGTACCATCGGCGGGATTGCCGGTCCGGCTTGGAACGGAAATTCGGGTTCAACAGGCGGTCTTGCGGACTATGTGGAACATAGCTTGGAATTGCCGGCCACCTTTAATTACCGCAACAACCGAGTCAGGTTCAGGATTGATTTTCAGAGCGGATTTACACCGACAGAAGGAGTGATTTTGGACAATTGGGCCATTGTGCCACCTCCTCCTCGGGAGGTTGGGATGCGGCAAATTCTCAAGCCGGTGGCCTGCCCTGATTCGCTCAAAGCCACTGATACGATTCGCATTGTTATTCGGAATTTTGGGGGTGATACCCTTTTTGCAATTCCTTTCAATTATCGATACGACAACAATGCTCCGGTTTTGGCCACGCCTTACATCTATACGACGCCGCTTCCCCCTGCGGCAGAGGCAACGGTGACACTACCTGCCATTCAATCCCCCCTGCCTCCAGGAACCTATACCTTGAAGGTCTTTACGCAATTGAGCGGGGATCCAAGGGTTAACAACGACACCATCACCCGATGTGTCAAGGCGATACCCATCAACGATCTAATCATTGTGAATAACATCGTCCCGATGAGTGCCATATGTTATCCTAGCGGGCTCCGACAAATTAAATTTAGAATTCGTAACATAGGACATTCACCCACAACCAGCTTCACGGCGGGTTTCCAAATTGATACCTTGCCACCGGTTGTACAGAGTTTTAGCCGTGTGATTCAACCGAACGCATTTGATACCATCGTCATTTCCACCCCTGCCAACATTCCCAACGGTTACACGACCATTGGCATGTTTGTCAATGCTGGCCTGGTGGATCCGGTCCGTGGCAATGACACGCTCAAGGTGACCCTGTTTGGCCGTGAGCAAGTGAATTTAACCCACGCGAACAATTTCGAGAGGCAAGGTTACAGCCCCTATTGCGACACGTCCCTGTCCAATGCGGTGACGGATGTTCGTTACACCCCGGTACCATCGCTGAACAATACCCCGGATTTTTCGCTTTACATGGGAACGGAATTCTCTGGTGCGTCCTTTAACACGGTTCTTCCTCTCAATCCTTGGGCGGATTCCTGGAACGGGACCTATCTGAGTCGGGTGGTGATTCCGGTCAATACGGCCAACAGGTCGAATATCCGGATTCGATTCAAATTATTGCAGATCGCAGGAGACAATGCGGCTGATAAACGGTTGTCGCTACTTCGTGTTGTTGCCAACGGTCGTCAGGTGGGGCCAACCTTGCAGCCCTTGACAACCACCCCGGCCAACAATCCTTTCCAGACCATTGATTTTGGCCTGGATACCACCTACGTGGCGGGCGACCCTTTGATTATTGAGTTGCAGTCCAAATGTCGCTACCGCTTTTTGCCAGCAGCGACCGGTGGCACCGACCGGAACGGAAATTTCATTGACGACATCGTCATTTACAATTCGGTTACGAACGGCGCCGAGGTGATGGAAGTCACTTACGATCCGCCATTCCCAACGGCCACGACGCCTGTTACAGCTCGTGTCAGAGTTCGTAACAACACGAATCCAACTTACAACCTGGTTTCGACCACGCTGGACCTGAAGCTTAACGGTGCCCTGGTACAGTCTGTCACCACTCCGTTGACGCTGCCTTTCATGAAGGATACCCTGTACACCTTCTCCAATACCTTTAATCTGGGGCTGGGTTCCAACGACCTCTGTGTGGTTTCTTCCCTGCCCAATGGTCAGGCGGATGCCTTCCCTCTGGATGATACATCCTGTGTGGATGCGGTTGGATTCCCTCTCATTGATAACTTCCCCTATTGCAATAATTTTGATGAGGGTCAGCCTGCCTGGCTTACAAGGAACCCCGTTACCCTCCGAACATCGGGTAATTCTTGGAGTTTTGGAACCCCTGTCAAAGGCCTGATCAACGGGGCTGCATCGGCACCGAACGCTTGGTACATCGGCGCGGATAGTACCTACAGGCCGTACGATAGTTCGGCCCTCTACACGCCAATTTTCAAAACGGCCAAGGATTCTTGTTACCGCGTCAAGTTTATGACTCGCTTTATGACGGATTTTTGGGCCAATGACACATCCAACGCCCCGTTACATGGTGATGGTGGGACCCTGGAGTATTCCACCGATGGGGGTACCCGTTGGAATACCTTTGGTTACTTGGACACGTTGACCAATGAATGGTACAATGCGATTATTCAGTCCTTGGCGGTGTTTAACTCCCAGCAAAACATCGTAGGTTTTGGCTGGTCCGGGGTTTCATCGCAGGCCTACGTTCCCATGATGCAGATCTTTAATACCACCGATAATGCCGAGGTGATTTTCCGCTTCCGTTTCGCGTCGGACTACGCGTTCCAGGGCGAAGGTTGGTCGATTGATGATTTTTGCTTTGAATTGCTACCGGGGCCCTGTGAGGTGGTTTCGGTTCGTGAATTGACAGACCAAGGTTTGGTTCTGTCCCAGAACTTCCCCAACCCAGCCCCTGAACAAACCAGCATTGCTTATTACCTTCCGCGTGGCGGCAGGGCATCGTTGGAGCTCAGGGATCTGTACGGTCGTCCGGTTTGGACGCGCCAAATGGGGGTCAGCGAGGGCGGATGGTACCAAGAGCGCATGGAGACTACGGGCTTGGCTCAGGGCCTGTATTACTATACGTTGAACTTTGAAGGTCGTAAATTGACCCGAAAAATGCTTATTACTCGCTAAATCCTCGTATCTTTGCGGTCCTTACCTGAATTTTGAACCCTTCAGCATGAAAACCAATACCCATCCCGAAAATTACCGTCTTGTCATTTTCAAGGATATGTCCAACGAATACATGTTCTTGGGCAAGTCTTGTACCGAAACCAGGGAAACCGTCAAGTGGGAAGATGGCAACGAGTATCCTTTGGTCAAATTGGATATCTCCCATAAATCACACCCATTCTACACGGGCAAGCAAGTCCTGGTGGACACGGCGGGTCGTGTCGACAAGTTCAAACAGCGTTACAAGCGTTGAGTTTTTTGAATCATTTTTTGAGTTTCAAACCCGGAGCGAGAGCTTCGGGTTTGTTGTTTGTGGCCATCCTAAGCCTGGCCGTCAGAGGGCAAGGGCATTGTCAGGCTCCCTCGGTTTCGAGCGGAAGGGATACGTTGACGGTCATGATGTACAATCTTTTGTATTACGGTGTCAATACCAGCTTTTGTACGAGCGCGAACAACAGCGTTACGACCAAGAATACCCGGCTTCAGACGCTGTTTTCCTATTTGGCGCCCGATCTTTTGGGCGTTTGCGAAATGAGCCCTGTTTCTTCGGTGAATACGGGCTTTCTAAACAATGTTCTGAATACCGGCGGACGCAGTGGCTACCTCCGGGCCAATCTGATGAATCCATCAGGCTCGGAGATCGTATCGCTCTTGTATTACAACAGTAACAAACTAGGGATCAAGTCCCAAACCCCCGTTGCGACCCAGGGCCGCGACATTGCCTTTTATCGCCTGTATCACAAACCGATTCAGTCTAATAACGATACCGTCTGGCTTTATGTGGCGGTTGGTCACCTCAAGGCAGGGGGGACTGCATCGGATATTGCTCAAAGAGGACAAGAGGCTGGAAGTTTGGTTCAACATTGGCGATCCACCGGACTTCGAGGGAATTTGTTGGTTATGGGGGATTTGAATGTCAGCGCGTCCACGGAACCGGCCTTTGACAGCCTCCTAAATGCCGGTTCGGTGCCGAATCACCGACTCAAGGATCCGGTCTCCAGGCTTGGTTCTTGGAGCGGCAATTCCAGTTTTGCCTTGTGGCATACCCAATCGCCTCGAACCACCTCCAATGGCTGTGCCAGCGGTGGGGGGCTGGATGATCGGTACGACCATATTTTGGTGAATGATTTTGTGATGGGCGATAGTGCCAGCATTCGTTATGTCCCGGCCTCTTTTCGGATTTTGGGCAACGACGGGAACCGTTTTAACGGGAATGTGAATGGCACCTTCAACGCATCGGTTCCGGTTGCGGTCGCCAATGCGCTCTACGATATTTCGGACCACCTACCCGTGGTTCTCAAATTGGCGGTGGGGCCGACCATTCCTTCCTCCGTCCAAGACCCAAGCCAGGATGCGTCGGTTGGACAAGGGGCAGGAGATTGGCGTTTGGTATGCGATCCGTGGAGTCCGGGTTCTTGGTCGGTCAAGGTCCCAGAGGGCGGGCGTGAAGGCCGGTGGGCCTGGGTTTTGCGCAGTTTGGACGGTCGCTTATTGGATTCCGGAATCCTGGAAAACGAATGCGAGGATGGCCGCATTCAAGGTGTCAACCCGGCACCGGTGGTTGCTTACTTGGAACTAACCCAAACCCGCCTCGGACAGAATCCCCAAGTGCTGCGTCGTACCATGGGGCCGATTCCGGCTCGCTTGGCGCCCTAGCCTTTTTGGGCCCACTGTTTGCTGCAATCCATTAGAAATTTTAGAATCTCGTTGCGCCCTCGGCCGTTGGTGGCGGAGCTCATAAAGGTAGGAGGGAGGCTTTCCCAGGTTTCCAACATGGCTTTGCCGTAGCGGTCCGCGTTACGGCTGGCCTGGACCATGGAGTCTTTGTCGGTTTTGGTAAAAACCAAGACCAAGGGTAGGCCCCATTCGCCCATTTGATTCGCAAAATCCAAATCCGCCTTTTGGGGACTCAGGCGGCTGTCGATTAATTGAAGAACGCAGACCAAGTTGGGTCGTTCGCGGAGGTAGCGTTTCATCATCACGTTCCAGGCCTCAATTTCTTTTTTGGAGGCCCGTGCATAGCCATACCCCGGTAGGTCCACCAGATACATCGAGGTGGATGGGGGCATTTCAAAAAGAAAATGGTTGATAAGGCGGGTTTTGCCGGGGCTGGCTGAACTTTTGGCCAGGCCCTGGTGATGGGCCAAGCGGTTAATCAGCGAGGATTTGCCGACATTGGAGCGGCCTATCAGGGCAAATTCGGGGCGATCGGCCGCCGGAAGTTGATCCATGCGGACTCCGCTGGATAGGTAGGAGGCCTTGACGGGAATGTCTTCCGGTTTTTTTGGGTTCATAGGCCCAAAAGTATGCCTGATTGTTGTGAACTATCTTTGCCCTCCCTTCGTTTGAAGGATAAGCCATGACCTCAAAAACCGAATCCAATTCAGCATCCATCTCCATCAAGCCTTACGGCGAAGGCTCGGATTCCAAAAAGGAACAGGTCGCCCGAATGTTTGATGGGATATCGGGACGCTACGATTTACTAAACCGATTGCTGTCCATGGGGATTGATATCCGATGGCGGCGTGTGGCTCTGCGTATGCTCCGAGAGCGGGGTATCCCCGGTCGGGTTTTGGACGTCGCTACCGGCACGGCAGACTTGGCCTTGGCCCTGGCTGCAGATCTTCCGGAGGCTGAGGTGATTGGAGTTGATCTTTCGGAAGGCATGTTGGGGGTAGGCCGCCAGAAAGTGGAGCGCAACGGGCTAAGGGCCCGGGTTCGTCTTGAACAAGCCGATGCCGAAAACCTTCCCTTTGAGGATGGTGCTTTTGATGCGGTGACGGTGGCTTTTGGTGTACGGAATTTCGAAAACCTGGACAAGGGTCTGGGTGAACTCCAAAGGGTGCTTCGACCAGGGGGGCATTTGATGGTCCTTGAATTTTCCAGGCCCACATCGCCTTTGGTCAAAGGCCTCATGAATCTTTATTCACGATCCTTGATGCCCGCCCTTGGGGGGTGGTTGTCCAAAGACAGGGCAGCCTACGCCTATTTGCCGGCTTCTGTGCAGGTTTTCCCCGAAGGCGATGCCTTCGAAGAGCGCCTTCAGCGGGCAGGCCTTCAGCCCCTTCGCCAACGGAGGCTCAGCATGGGCATAAGTTCGGTTTATATCGCACGCAAAGGATGAGAATCGCGACGAGGACCTTTTGGCTTGGCTTGGGCTTGGTGGTGACCGGGGGGTGGTTCTGCGCTCCATCGGCCCTCGCCCAGAACAATGCCTATTACGATACCAAGGCCTTTCATTTTGGGTTTCACGTGGGTATCAATCGCAGCAGCCATCACCTCCTGCTCAAAGACTCACTCACTATTCCCGGCCTGACCAATCTCAATTATGTATCCCCGGTTTTTGGTCCGGGCTTTCAGTTGGGCATTGTATCGGATGCCCGATTGCACGAATACTTGGCGCTTCGGTTTACGCCGACTTTGATGTTCTCGCAGCGCAATTTCCTTTTTGATTTTGCCAACCAAAGCCTGCCGGTCAAAAAATCCATCCAAATGGCGAACGTGGACCTGCCTTTGACCCTCAAATTCAGGTCCAAGCGCATGAAGGATTACCGCGTCTATGTTTTGGGAGGGCTCAAAGCCAGCATTGATATGGCCTCCCAGGAAAAGGTCGTTGATGATGTGGACCGCGTCAAATTGCGGCGCATGGATTATTCGGTCGAAACCGGGGTGGGTCTGGACCTCTATTTGCAGTATTTCAAATTATCCCCCGAAATCAAGGTGGCCAACGGATTGCGAAATGTGATGGTGCCTGAACAACATGTTTACGCTAATTTCATCCAGAGTCTGCGCTCCAGGACATGGATTGTATCCTTCACGTTTGAATAAGGGGCCGGCGCTTCTGTTAGACTTTTATGAACCCCCCAGGTTTTGTCAACTGATTTTCACTCCCTTTCCTCGTCCAGGCCAACGGCCTTGATTACCGGTGCGAGTTCCGGTATCGGCCAGGCCACCGTGCATTGGTTTTGGGAAAGGGGCTGGAATCTGGTCCTATGGGCCCGGCGAATCGACCGGCTGGAGGAATTGAAAGGGCATTTGGAACAAGATCGTCGGGCCGCCGGAACCGCAGCCGGTATAGCTATTGCGGAGGTGGATGTGCGGGACCGAGCTTCGGTCGAATCGGCGTATCGTTTGTTGCCCGAGGCCTGGAAACCCGTCCAGCTTTTGCTCAACAACGCCGGATTGTCCCAGGGCCTCAACGCTGTGCATGATTCGGACCCTGAGGACGTGGACCGGGTCTTGGATACCAATCTCAAGGGCTTGATCAACGTGACACGGGTGGTCGTTCCGGACATGAAAAAGGCCGGACGCG
>CAIOCC010000130.1 GCA_903856555.1 uncultured Bacteroidota bacterium | reverse complement strand
GAAGAATCGGTCGTAATTGACTCAGGATGAAACTGATAACCCCACAATGGCCTGCTTCGATGCCGCATGGCCTGAACGGTACCATCGTCCGAAGCACTGGCCAAGAGCTGGTAGGTTTCGGGGACCCTATCCAAGACCAGCGAATGATAACGCATCACTTGCCCTCCTTCGAGTTGGGTGAGCTTTGAGTTGTAATTGTGTTGAAACAAATCAAACATCGGCTGATTCCAACGCAAAAAACTTCGTTTGCCGTGAACAGGCGCCGAAGCATGCACCAATTGAGCACCCGCCTTCAAGCCCAAGGCTTGGTGCCCCAGACAAATCCCCAACAAAGGCTTTTCTTCGGCGTATCGATCCACAAAAGACATGAGTCGGCCTGACTTGGTAGGAGTGCCTGGACCCGGGCCCAAAATCGCGGCATCCCAAGACCACGCTTCCCACGCTTCAAGGCCTTGATGATGATCCACCACACGGCATTGATAACCGGCCTTAAGAACCCAAGCCCTCAAGTTGTAGGTAAAACTATCGCGGTTGTCCAAGAGCAAGAATCGGTCCATGGTACGCTCAGGGAAAAATAGCCAAAAGTCCACGACCCCATTCCAACCAAAGCCACCCCGTCCAGGGCCACATCTTCCGAAACCAGACTTCGCCCCCCTCAAAACCAGCGATCCAGGCTGCCAAAACGGACCAGATTACCAAGCCCTGACCTACCTGAAGAAAGGCGCCCAGTATTCGGTAGGGCAATTCCAACCCGATTTTGCGGGCCATCCAGCCAGAAGCCTTGCTCAATGCCCAAAGCCCCACCCGAACAGCCACCACCACCAATAGCAGGGCCAGAGCCTTACCTCCTTCGCGAATCATGGCGGGAGGTACCAGCTTTTCCAAGAAGGCGGTACCACCCGAGAACAGGGCATAAACCAACGCCAAGGCAAGCAATAAACCCACCCAATCCAACAAAACGCCGACCAAACCCTTTTGATAGCCCTTCCAAAATGCATACAGGCCCAACACCCCCAGCAGAATTTCAGGCCATTTCATGAAGTAAAAATCCGATAAAATTGTCAAGAAGCCTACACTTTACCCTAACTTAGGGTATGATACCCCTGATCTTGTTGGTCGGACTTCTGTTGGGTTACCCCGAACAGCCCAATTCTACGCCCCTGGTACAAGTAGGCACGGCCTCGGTTTATGCCAAACGATTTGACGGGAAACGAACCAGTTCAGGCCAAATTCACCGGAGCAACTCCCTTAGCGCCGCCCACAAGTCCCTGCCACCCGGTACCCGTGTCAAAGTAACCCATCTTCGTAACGGGTGCTCTGTCGAAATCGTTGTGAACGATCGGCTTCCTAGGCAGTCCCCCCACATCATTGATCTCTCCCCCAAGGCAGCTGCTCAGATCGAAATTCCTACCAAAGGCATCGGTCGGGTTCGGGTCGAAGAAATCAGACCCTGAACCCGCCCATCTGCCCTGAGGATTCTCAGGGGTCATGGTCTTCGCCACCACCTCCCTTCCATCGATCCTCTGCGTCTTCCTCCTCGAAGGATTCCATATTGTTTGCGTCGGAACCCCATTGGGCCCTCAGCATTGGCTGACCCGCCTCGACCCAGGCACTCATCCACCAATCCGCAACATGCGCCACCGATGATGCCAATTGACGCCCCATCAATCCCCCGAGACAACGATGATAACACAGAACAAAGGGGATTGATTCCTGACGTAGCAATCGATTGCCGCGGCGAAAGGGCGCGTATTGTTCATGCGATGGGACCTGCGATCGACATTGACACTCGCAATCAAAAACACGATCCAAGTGGGCATAGGCATCGTTCATGATTTGCCATAGATGATGAGCAGGGCGCTTCACGATTTCGGCCCTTCGTAATGTTTGGGCCATGGTATCTCCAAAGTACTCAGGTATTCGGCTTTCGAGCAAAGCATGAAGCCCGTGCTGCCCGCTGTTTTGACCGTTGTAATTGGAACACAAATGAAGGGGAACATGGGCATCGGCCAAGTAATGACCCAAATCAGCCGCCGTTCGCAAGATTAACCGGTGGTTTCCCTGCTCAAAGGCCCAAACCAAGCGTCGGTAAACCCGGGGTGCATGCCACGGCAAAATCCCTCGGCTTCTTAATAGTTTTTCGGAATAACATTGAACAGCGCTGTCCCAGTGCATGGGCAAGGCCAGACGCTCGCTGTCACCCCAGCGATCCATGTCCATATAATGACAAGGGGCTTCCAAAGGATCCCATGCTCGGCGTTGATCGGCCGATACCGCTCTCTCCTTGAGGACTAGACGATGGTATTCAAAAAATTCACGTAGCGGGGAAGGCAACGCGTAAACCGCTGACTCGTTGATATAACGATGGGCGGCAAAACCCCAAGAATAGGCATCGAATCCTTGCCCGCATAGACCAACGAAGACCGTGATAAATGCCCACCAACGTGGCGATGGTTTGAATAGCAACAACATTTCCGGCAAAAATCAACCGGCTAAACCGGCTAAACCGGTTCCAAACGTTTATCAACGATTCGTCGGAAGGGACTGAGGTCCCTAGGACCCAATCATCAAGCGATTGATTCGCTTGAGGGGGCCAGGACAATGCGATTGGTGACAGGCAATGCAGCGAGCGACCAAGGCATCAAAATTCTGGGCCGTCGGTTGCTGCCCGACTAGGCGATGGGCCTCGTGATAGGCCTTGGCCTTCTCAAAAAACTCCTCGACAAGAACCGTGGTATCCGTCGGACGTTGGGCTTCAAAAGGCATCTTGGCCCATGCTGGACGGGCTGGGCGGGTTGATGAATCGCTAACAATCCAGGCCCGCATCGCTTCGGCTTGGTCAGCCATGGCTCGCATTGCTGCAGCCATGGGCGCAGCTTTGGGCTCTTGCATGCCAGGTCCGCAGGTTGAATCCGCAAGGCCCTCCCCGCTTTTGGGGGACGTATCCTGGGTTCCGCTTTGACAAGCCGCCAGAAACCAACCCAAGAAGAGGCAGCAGACTACTCTGATGAACATCCTTATTTTTTGAGGCGTACGCCGCTGGCTTCAAAAACCAATTCGATTTCTGGCTCGGTGATGGCGGCAATTTCGTCCGCCGTCTTGCCCCCGTCTTCTGCGTAGTGTCGCAAGGCCTCAACACTGGTCGTATCGTAGGTGGCAACGCCCTGCATCACAACGCGGGATCCGGCCGATTCCAGCGGCACAAAAAATGCATAATCCTTGAATCCAACCCGAAGGGTTTTGCCATCCCCCATATCTAATTTCATCCAGCACCCCTTTTTTTGGCAGCATTCCTGAATAGTTCCGGATAATTTGAGTTCCGCCATGGCTTTGCCTTTCATCCGATCAGGGAGTTCAGACACGTCGATGGCCCCGTCCACGGTAATGGAATCCCCGAAATACGCCCAATCCTGCTCTTGACTGGCTTGGGGGTTCTGGCAGGAAACCATGGCCCAGGATCCCATGAGTAGGAGCAAGAGGGCGGAAAGAGGGCGGGGGAAACGGGTTCGAATCATGAATTGGAGTTTGTGGGGTCAAAATTAGGGATTATCAAGGTTTTTTTGTAAATTTGCGGTTCTCAAAATCAAACAACATGGCCAATCACGCCTCCGCGATCAAAAGAATCCGTCAGACCGCCGTCCGCCGTCTGCGCAATCGTTATCAGCTCAAGACCACCAAAACCATGATCAAAAGGCTCAAAAGCCTTTCGGTGGCCGAGGAGGCTCGTCAAATGCTGCCATCGGTTATTTCCCGGATTGACAAATTGGCCAAAAAACATATTATCCACGTCAACAAAGCCGCCCGCCAGAAATCACAGCTGGCCCGTCAGGTTGCAAGCCTGGCCGCCTAAGGCCCACCGGTCCTTAGCCGTTGGCTAAACGCTTTGACCCGACTCCACCCGGAGCCGGGTCTTTTTTTTGCAGGTCATGGAAACCTGCCCTCCAACTCGGTCCCAACCTGCCATTCGGGACCTCCCCGAACAATCCCGACCGCGTGAACGCCTCATCAACCTAGGGCGATCCAACCTGGAAGACCGAGAACTTCTGGCCATATTGCTCGGCAGCGGAACAGGAAAAGAATCAGCGCTGGGCCTTGCTGGCAAGATTTTGGGGCTTTGCAGACACCAATTGGGCCATTTGGGCCAAATCCACGTCCGACAACTCGCCCAAATACCCGGTATCGGTCCCGCGAAGGCAGTGAAAATTTTGGCAGCCCTTGAACTTGGGAAGCGTTGTCTGGAGAGCAAAACCGAAGAGCAACCTCAGATTCGGGGCTCGGCGGATGTCTTTACCCATTGTAAAAATCTATTCCTCCACAAGAATCATGAAATTTTTGCGATTGCCCTCCTTAACCAAGCCAACCGTATTCTTGGCATCGAACAAATCAGCGAAGGCGGTATCAACTTTACGGCGGCCGATCCCCGTATTATCCTACGTCTTGTTTTGGATTATCGAGCCTGCGGTCTGATCCTCATGCACAATCATCCATCCGGCCAATTGCAACCCAGCGACGCAGACCGTTCCCTAACCCAAAAAATAGAGTCGGCCGCCCGTTACCTCGATGTGCGGGTTTTGGATCATTTGATTTTTGCGCAGCACCGCTATTTCAGTTTTGCCGATGCAGGCCTGCTGATAGGCGCATCCCCTAGCTCAAACCCTTAATTTTGGAGCAATCTACCCTACCATGCAATCCTACCTATTCTCTCGCGGTCATCGCATAGCATCTTATGCCCCTTCTTTTTGGTTTTGGTTTTGGCTTTCAGCTATGAGCCTAGGAGGTTCTGTTAAGGCCCAAATTGTCTTAACAACCGCCGATACCATTCGAGCATCGGGAAATGCTAGTCAGTTTGAAATCGTTGGTTACGGAGGGGTTGTCAATCAGGGCGCAAGTAGTGTTCAACTGCGGTGGCTTCGGGTCGGCAGTCAACTCCCCAGCACTTGGACTCATACGATCTGCGATCTCAATTCTTGCTATCCGCCCTTTGTGGACAGCGCTGATTTTACCCTAACACCACGGGATACTTCCAATTTGGATGGGCATTTTTACCTCAACGGTCAAGCCGGGGCCGGATATCAGCGGATTCGGCTCAGTACCTTGCCGGCCAATGCGCCCATCATGGTGGTGACTTATGTAGCTAGCACTGCCAGTTCAACCACCCAAACCTTGATCTCAGCCCCCAACAAAGCCGCATGGAAGCTGGTGGGCCGTGAATTACTTCTGGCCACCGAAGGATTGGAAGCCAAGGCCATGGTTCGCGTTGTGGACCAAAGCGGCCGGGAAGTTTATCGAAAGCAGGTTACGGAATCCGTCGAACGCTTGCTGATGGACCAATGGCCCAGCGGGGTTTACATGGCGATTCTTGGGAGCGGATCCGGTACGGAACAATACCGATTCGTCCTCAATCGGTAGATTCAACGCGGGCTATTTTCCAACCCACTTCCACCACCGAAGGCAGGGGGCTCAAACGCATGTTTTGCATAACCCGAAAGGTGTAGATCCCTTTCCGTCGTAACACCAGACGATCCTGAACGGGGACCACCACCGTATACAAATCTCCCAACGCACTCTGACCTATCCAGCGTCCTTCGGAGTCCGTTAAAGGGATATCACTGTTCCAAACCGAAGAGTCCCCCGCAGGACCGGTTACCAAGCAAATCGCATGCAGATTGCGGTACGGATAATCTCCCTCGTGGCGAATTTGGAGCCACAGGCGGCAGGGCGTGATGCTGTCTTGGTTATGAAAACGAAAGACTGCGGCGGTCCTCTCTTTCCAGCCTTCGCCGGGCAGCATAACTTGGGTATCGTACTCCGCCGATGGAGAACATCCTGCGGTGGCCAGCATGGTGGCTAGTAATAAACCGAAGGCATTCATCCTTGGGGATCGCCAACCGGAGAAACCCATCAGGGGGTGCTAGGTTTGACCGCAGTCGTAGGGCTGGCGGGCTTGCTGCGTTTTTTCTTGCGGTTCTTGTTCTTGGGTCGGTCAAAACGATTCAACCCTCCTCCAACATTTACCTCGTAATCAGGCTCGGCCTCTGTTGTTTTTTCTTCAACTGGCGCGTAGCCACTCAGGCTTTCGGGCACGGCGCCTTTTTGGATTTGGTCTAGCAATTCACGAACCTGATCCACATGCAGGGCCACCGTAGGATTCTCCGATCCACCGGCTTCTCGACGACGCAATTGGAACCACATAGTTTTCTTGAAGATATCGGTTTTGATGCAATCAAAAACCCCGGCCTTGGTCTGCAAAAAGCGAACGCCTTTGGGGATATCCTTGATGGCATCCAAATAAGTATCCAATTCGTAATTCAGACAACACTTGAGGCGACCGCATTGTCCGGATAACTTAACCTGGTTGATGGACAATTGCTGGTAACGAGCCGCCGTCGAAGTAACCGGTTTGAAGTCGGTTAACCAAGTACTACAACACAATTCACGACCACAGACGCCCAGGCCGCCCAGGCGTGCCGCCTCTTGACGGGCGTTGATTTGGCGCATTTCGACGCGGGCGCTCAGGTTTTCGGCCAGTTTGCGAACCAACTCCCGGAAATCAACCCGCTGCTCGGCGGTGTAATAGAGGAAAATTTTGGATGCATCGGCCTGGTATTCCACGTCGGTCAACTTCATGTTGAGGCGCATCATGTCCACCACCCCGCGGGCCCTGCTCAAGACATCCATCTCTTTGGACCTAAGTCCCTGGAGCCGCTCTCGCTCGGATTCATTGGCTTTGCGAAAAATCTTGCGGACCTCGCTATCGGTCATGCTTTGTTTGCGCTTGCGCATTTGCAAGCGGACCAGTTCGCCTTTGAGGGTGACCTGACCCATATCGTAACCGTTTTTGGCTTCGACCACCACCCACTCGTTGGGGTACAATGCAGCCTTGGAGGCATTTACAAAGTACTCCTTGCGGTTGGCTTTGAATCGTACTTCAACCCATTCGGGCTCGGTGGAATGCTGAGGTTCGGCGGGCAGGTCCGCGAGCCAGTCAAACGCATTAAAGCGATTGCAGCCACCGCTGGCACAATGCCCCTTGCTCCCGCATCCGGCGGGCGAACAAGATCCTCCACTGCAATTACCGCATCCCATAATTTCCTGTATTGGCGAAGATACGGCCAAAACCAGGCTTCAAAGAAGGCACTCAGGCTCCGAACAAGGGACCCGATCCTACAGCGAGGGGACGATGGGTGCTGGCCTTCATCTGACGCTTTCTTTCGGCCGCCAGGGCCTCCTGCAAATCGAAAAAGAGATTGTGCATCACCAGGCGCTGATGCCCGTTGCGCTCCAATCTGTAGGCCGCCGTTTCTAGTGCTTCCTGCATTGCTGCGAGGCTGGGTGCGGAAATAAACGGCGAAAATTTGACCACAAAATCGTTTTCTTCGGACGACCAACCGTTGCTCTGGCTTTGGAGATGCCGGTAGAGATAGCATTGGCGCAACAACAAGAGCCCGTAATCCATGAATCCTTTGAGGGCCTCCCGCCCTGTATCGCCGGCTTCGTTCACCCAACGTTGCACCTCCGTTGCTTTGGAACCATACGCCAATCGCAACAAGGTCATAAAACGGCGACCGTGCTCGTAGGGTTCTTCGTTCATGGCCTGCAAGGCCTTGTGAAGGTTTCCATCGGCGAAGAGGGCCACCTCGGCAACTCGCTCGGCCGGGTATCCCGCGTCCAAAAGATGCGACTTGATGGCATCGGTATCCAAAGGGGGAACCCTCAGAGTTCGGGTTCTGGACAAAATCGTCGGTAAAATTTGTTCAGGTTGGGAACTCACCAACAAAAAAACGGTTCGATCCGGTGGCTCCTCCAACATCTTGAGCAAAAGATTCCCCGCATCGCCCAGGTATTCGGCTAGCCACAGCAACACCACTTTGTAACGCCCCTCAAAGGCCGACAGTCCCAGTTTGGAAAGAATGGCATAACATTCATGGCGGGATATGTTCAATTGTTTTTGGTCGGCCTGCATCGCCTCCCGCCAATCGTTGTACTCCAGGTGGGGGTTTTGGGTGAAGGCCTGGCGGAATTCACGCATCCATTGTTCGGAACCGGGCTTTTCGCTTTCCCCTTGACGGGAAATGACCGGAAAAACCCAATGAAGGTCCGGATGGATCAGCTTGTCAACTTTGCGGCAGGATGCACATTCCCCGCAGGAATCGTTTTCCCCAGGTTGGTGACACATGAGCCACTGGGCATAAGCCAGGGCCAAAGGCAATTTTCCGGATCCAGGCGGTCCAGCAAAGAGTTGGGCATGAGGAATGCGGCCGCTTTCCAAACCCTGCCTCAAGAGGGCTTTAACCCCCTCCTGCCCGGGTATATCGGCCAATTTCATACCCAAAGTTAAGATTTAGGTGCTACCTTTCATCGTAGCCCATGAAGCTGATTCTGCTCCGTCATGCCAAGGCCCAAAAGGCAAGCTGGGATGTCCCGGACCGTGACCGCCCCCTGCAGGAGAGGGGTCATCGCCAGACCCTCCACCTGGCACAATACCTCCCCGGTTGATAGGACTTCAATGGCTTTGATTGGTCGAATGTTTCGATTGGTGCTTCGAGTCAGGCCCCTGATGATGGGGGCCGCCCTCCTGGCCATGGAACCTATGCGGGTCTCGGCTTCGGGGTATGCATCAACGGGCAGCTCCTCCAACACCCCCTCCTTCAACGCCCCCTCCTCCAACGACCCTTCCTTCAACCGTGATTCCATCCCGCCTCATGGACTTCCGAACCGTGACACCTTGCAAAATCGCTTGGGGTATTGGATGGACCTTTTGAGGAATTCGCCGGTTCTGCCCTCCCCGGTTATGGGACGCTCGCCAGAAACCGGCTTTTTGGTTGGGATGGGTCTGTTTTTTGGCCCTGGCCATAACAACGAAAAAAACAAGGG
>CAIOCC010000129.1 GCA_903856555.1 uncultured Bacteroidota bacterium | reverse complement strand
GGGAATTCAAGTACGAGTTTCATGTGAGGCCGGGCGCAGACCCGGAACAGATCCGAATGCAGGTCCGCGGTGTGCCGCAGCGCCTGGACGCTTCGGGTCGCTTGGTCTACACGTCCGATATAGGGGATTATATCGAAGAGGCCCCGGTATCGTGGACCTTGAAGTCGGATGGAATCACCAAAGTGCCGGTGGCCTCCGCTTGGGTTCAAAAAATGGGCCACTGGGCTTACCGCACCGGTCCGTATGCGGCCGATGAGGTTTTGGTCTTGGACCCGCGGATGATAGGCGCCACGTACAGTGGATCGGGGGTTGATAATTGGGGCTTTACAGCAACCTACGACAATGCGGGCAACATGTACCTGGGCGGTATTGCCTTTGGTCCTGGTTATCCCACGACTCTGGGGGCTTTTGGCTTTGCCCCCGGTCAGAATCAGCCCTCCGGGAACCCCAATTTTTATTACGATGTGACGTTGACCAAATATTCACCAAACGGCGGTCAAGTCCTTTTCAGTACCTACCTTGGCGGGTTGGGCCAAGAACGTCCATCGTCCTTGATTTTTGATGAGAATGCCCAGTCCTTGCTGGTCTTTGGTCGGACCAATTCGGCCAACTTTCCTATAACGGCCGGGGCCTATCAGCCGGCCCTTAGTGGATCGTATGATTTGTTTGTAACACGACTTTCATCCACGGGATCGCTGTTGGCCTCCACCTACCTGGGCGGTTCAGGGGCCGAAGGAACCAATTCGGTGGGGACCCCTTTCACCACATCGTCGCTTCAATTTAATTACGGTGATGATAGCAGAGGAGAAGTGGTGGTGGCCCCGAACGGTGATGTTTTGCTGGTGTCCAATACCCAGTCGGCCAATTTCCCCGTTACATCGGTGACCGGAACATTGCAGGCCACCTTTGGGGGTTCCATGGACGGGGTGGTAGCTCGGCTATCGCCGAATCTCAACCAATTGTTGTTTTCGACCTATTTGGGGGGTGGCAGCATGGACGCAACCTATGCCATCAAGCCAGGTGGTGGCGATACGGTCTTTGTGGCCGGTGCGACCTTTAGCCAGACGACTTTTTTTCCGAACCATACCCGGGGTTATGACCTGAGCCACAACGGACAAGCGGATGGATATGTCATGATGATGCGGACCGGCAATCCGCCCTTTAGCCAACCCCAACTGGTTTCGCTGACCTATTGCGGGACCACGTCCTACGATCAGAATTTTCTCCTGGAACGGGATAACCGCGGGCATATTTATGTGGCGGGTGTCAGCATGGGTAACATTAATCAAAGTGGAACCCGGTGGTTTCAGGCGGGCGCCAAACATTATATACAGAAGTACAGCCCCTTTTTGGACAGTCTTTATTGGTCCGCTCCGGTGGGCTTGCCTTTCTTGAACGGGGTCCCCCAATCGGCCGGGCCGGCCTTGTCGTTGACGGCCTTTTTGGTGGATCGTTGTGGCAAAATTTACCTGAGTGGATGGGGAGGGGATTTGAATTCCACCTTTAATTCCAGCATTCAAACCATGCGGGGTTTGCCCATCACGGCCAATGCCTTGCAGCCTGGAACCACCGGAAGCGATATGTACCTGCTGGTCCTGGCGCCGGATGCCGATACCTTGGTTTACGCTACTTATTTGGGCGGGTCGATCTCGGAGGAACATGTGGACGGTGGAACGAGTCGTTTTTCGCCCGAAGGCATTGTTTATCACGCCGTTTGTGCGGGATGTCGAGGCAATTCGGATTTCCCTGTGACTTCCTCGGCGGTTTATCCCTTCAACCAATCCAGTAACTGCAATGCATTGATTTTCAAATTGGATTTGGAGCTGGTGCGCCCCAGAGCGGGCATACGCATGACCCCATCGGATACCAATGTTTGTGTGGGTTCGCCGATTCGTTTTGAAAACACGGGTACCACTGGATCTTCGGTTTGGTGGACCATTGGGACCATCGGTCAACCTCCGGTTCATAGCGCGCTGACTTCGTCCACCCAATACACATTTACAACCCCTGGTACCTACCGCGTTCGTTTGGTGGTCGAGGGTTGTCAACAATTTGATACCACCTTCAAAACGGTGGTGGTCACACCTCCGCCTGTTATCACCAAATATCCACCACCAACCTCCTGCCCTGGCGATACGGTTTGGTTGCGGGTGGATTCGCTGGATGCCTCCGGGGGGCTTCTTTCCATTACCTGGGTTGCCGACCCGTTTTTGTTACCGGGAGCACCGGGCTTGTTCCGTCGCAGGGCTGTTGTGACCGGAACGCGGTGGTTTTATTTTGATGTTATATCGGCTTCCGGATGTGTCCTGCGTGACAGTCTGAGGGCCAGGACCATGGCCCCCAAAGAGGTCTTTGGGAACGATACATTGCGCTGGTGTTGGGACCGCAGCCAGGCCTTGCAGCCTTTGGCTGGATTTCGGTCCTATCGATGGTTGACTGATGTCGAAATCACGAACCAAAACCAAACCGTCCAGAATTTTAGCCTCCTTCAGCCCCGTTGGGTTTATTGCCGTGCCTACGATGACACGTGTTTTCATTTGGATTCGGTGTATCTCTTACCGGAAATTACCGCCACGGTCAGCCTAGGTCCGGACCTCTTCTTTTGTCAGCAAATCAACCGAACCTTGGTGCCTACGGGGGGTCTTACCTACGAATGGTCCGACGGCAGTACCGGCAGCACCTACAGCCTGAATGCAGGAGGCAGTGGATTTATTTGGGTCATTGCCCGGGATGTCAACGGTTGCCGTAGCCTTCCCGATACGCTTTATTATTACGAAGACCCGGTTTCTGCGGCGATTTCAATCAGCCCTCCGGATACCGCCTTTGCTCCGCAGGCTGTCTATTTTACCAACCAGTTTTCTGCTAACATTGATTCGGTTTTTTGGTTTTTTGGAGACGGCAACAGCAGTTCTTCCTTTAATCCGGTGCACTCCTACACCGATACAGGAACTTTTTTCGGGTACATGCTGGCCTTTTCGACCCGATCTGGCTGCAGGGATAGCATTCCCTTTTTGTTGGTGGTGGATACGGTGGTGATGGATTTCCCCAATGCTTTTCTGCCCGAAACAGAGGGGGTGAATGCCTTGTTTCGCTCCTTTACCCGGAACCTTCGGACCCTTGATTTTCGGGTCTACGATCGATGGGGTCAAAAAATCTTTGAAACAACCAACGTGGATGTGCTATGGGATGGAACCCAGGGTGGAAAGGCGGTGGTGCCGGGCACCTATGTCTACACCGCGGATGGAATTGGGAAAAACGGCGCCGATTATTTTCGAAAAGGCTTGATTCACGTCGTGCGGTAGGTTTTTTTTGGACTTGGGCGGGTATATTTGCGCCTCCATGCGGGAGGGGCGAGGGACTCACAGCGGGTCTGGACGCCTCCCAAACGATTCCGTAGCTCAGCTGGTAGAGCAATACACTTTTAATGTATGGGTCCTGGGTTCGAATCCCAGCGGAATCACCAAAGAAGCGGACCTTTGAATCCGCAACGGTTCCCGCCACGGCAGCTTTTCCCCTTCATTTCTTTATTTTTCGCTATGGAACGCCCTTTGTTGAATCCCGAAGGGGTCTTGAAGCCCGGTCCCAAATCCATGGTAGGGGATGGATTCTCGGTCTATCATTTATTTCCAGGTCAGCAACTGCCTATGCAGCGCACGGACCCTTTTTTGATGCTGGATTACAACCCTCCTTGGCGGATTGAGCCCTCGAACCAGCCCAAAGGGGTGGATGTGCATCCACACCGAGGTTTCGAAACGGTGACCTTGGTCTACAGCGGCGAAGTAGCGCATGCCGATAGTGCCGGGAATCATGGGATCGTGGGCCCTGGCGAGGTCCAATGGATGCATGCCGCCTCCGGGGTTTTGCACAAAGAGTACCAATCCGAATCCTTCACCGCATCGGGTGGGGTTTTTCATATGGCGCAATTGTGGGTGAATCTTCCGGCGCAGCGCAAAATGGACCCCCCATCCTATGGTTCCATACATCGAGATCAAATTCAACATTTGACGATGGCGGGGGGGCACCTGGAATTGGTGGCGGGGATGCTGGGACAGAATGCAGAGGGAACCTGGTTTTGCCTGCCCAGTCAGGTAGATTTTTTAGAATCGCCCTTTCCAAATTCGGCCGTAGGTCCGGCCACGGTTTGCAGTCCATTGTGGCTTTTTCATTGGATCCAAAACCAAGATGGCCCCGGTGTCTTCGAGCTGGTGGTTCCTGAGGGGGCCACGGTCCTGGCCCTGGTGGTTGAAGGGGTTTTGGGAGGGGAATTGGAGGGGGTGGACCAAGGTCATTTGGTGGTGTACCATCGCCATCCGAACGGGGGCGAGACCCTGGTTCGATTGGAGGCCCATGCAGGAGCCAAAGTCCTTTGGATGTTGGGTCAACCGCTTAACGAACCTATTGCGGCCTACGGCCCCTTTGTGATGAATACCAAGGCTCAAATCCAAGAGGCCTTTGAGGATTACCAAAACGGCCGTTTTGGGGTCTTGAACTAAGGGCCTGTGCGGTCGCCTTGTTTTTTTCAACAAGGATCTGTTGATAAGCGATTAATCCCCATATCAAGTGACGGATGTTAACTACCTTTCCAACCCAATTCAACCCATTCCCCAACCCCCTCCATTCATTCTTCAAAACTTCTTTATGTTCAAAAATCAACCCTTAGCCAGTCTTAGGTTCTCCATGTTATTGGTGACCCTGTTGACCTTTGGATTCCATCTTCTAGGCTCGGCCCAGGGCACCGATACGCTGGCCACTTGGGAATTGACAGGTATCAACACCACAACCCCGGCATGGGGTCTTTCGCCCCTCCCGGCCCAAAACACATCCTCGGCGATTTCAACGTCCGGTTGGACCCGAGGATCGGGGGTTTTATTAACGGCCGCAGGTGTAGCCACCACGGGTAGTCCGGCCGGCAATGCCTGGGGCGGTAACGGTTGGGATGCTTATACAACCGGTGGTGCAGGCAATTTTGACTCGACGGTATCCAGGGGTGATTTTGTAACTATTGCCTTTACAGTGGCCAGCGGTGCAACGGTGAGTTTCACCAGCATTCCTGCCCACAATATTCGCCGCTCCAGCAGCGGCCCAAGCAGCGGTCAGTGGCAATACAGCCTGGGTGCTTCCGGCACCTTTGTTAACATCGGCACGCCCGTTACTTGGGGAACTGTTACAACGGGTACGGGGAATCCTCAGCCTGCATTGGACCTTTCCACCATTTCGGATTTGCAGAGCATCACCGGAGGTACAACCGTCACCTTCCGGATCGTCAACATGGGTGCGACTTCATCGGGAGGCACTTGGTACCTCAACCAAGTGACTTCGGGTCGTGATATCACCTTTATGGGAACAACAGGCGGTGGCGGAGGGGGTCCTTCAGCCACCTTGAGCTTGGGTGCTTTGGCATCCAACACGGTTTGTGCGATTGGAGGATCAACAGCGCCTTTGATCGTAACCTATACCTCGACCGGAACGTTGTCGGGCCCCGTGGAACTGCAACTATCGGATGCGGCAGGTTCTTTCACCAGCCCCGCGGTCCTTGGATCGGCTACTGGAAGCACCGGAACGATCACGGCCGCCTGGCCATCCACTCTGACTGCCGGAACCGGTTATTTGTTGCGTTTGGTTTCGGGCACCGTTACAAGTGCTCCTTCCGCAGCCATCTCCGTTCTGACAACCGTTCCTGAAGCCACATCTTTTGCGGCCGTTCCATCCAACGGGACCGTCACCCTCACATGGACCAACCCCACCCGTTGCTTTGATCAGGCATTGGTGGTGGCCGACGTGGTGCCTGTCACGGGACAACCTAGCGGGAATGTCATCCTTGCGAATCCCATTTTTGGATCCGGTGCGTCGGTTGGTACCGGTTATGCCGTGTTCACTGGGACCGCGCAAACGGTGACGGTAACCGGTTTGACCAACGGACAAACCTATCATTTCAAGGTCTTTACCCAAAGCGGGAATACCTGGAGCAGTGGTGTATCGGTGCAATCAGCTCCGTTTAGCACCCAGAGTTTTCCATTGCGCAGCATCGCCTCGGTGATTGGCGTCAACAGCAACGGAGTGCTGGATTCCTTGGGTGCCAGGGTCCGTTTGACCGGTACCGTTTATGGAATCAACCAATACAGCAGCACCACCACGCCGGTTGGTTTGCAATTTGTTATCATGGATGGAACCGGCGGTATTATGTTCCGCAGAGCCGGTACCACCTTTGGGTTGGATTCTTTGAATTCCAACGGTCGCTTAATCGAAGGAGATTCGGTGGAATTGGTAGGGGTATTGGAACAATTCAATGGCTTAACGCAAATCAACTGCGATACCATCCTCCGGGTTGCTTCGGGTCGGACTCTGGCATCGCCTACCGTGGTGACTGCTTTGGATGAATCCACCGAAAACCGATTGGTTCGTCTGAATGGCTTGGTTCTGGTCGGCTCCACTTGGCCCACCAGCCCTGTCACTTCGGGGGTGAATGTGAATGTTTCCAACGGCATATCGACTTTTGTGTTACGGATCTTGCCCACGACTGACATCGATGGAACGCCCGCGCCCACCGGCTATTTTGATTTGGTTGGATTGGGTCAGCAATTTGACAACAGTATTCCATTGACCGCTGGCTATCAAATCACCCCTCGTTCTTTGGCGGATATCATCGCCGTTCCTCTGGTGAATACCGTGGCGAATTTTGCTCGAAACGACACCTTGGTTTCCAACCAAAGCGGTGCCATCGGTATGAATATTTCGATTTTGAATCCCAATCCGGTCGCCCAGGTCCTCAAAGTCAAGTTGAATACCTCGGCCGGTGCGGCTTACGGGGTAACCTACGAAACCTTCCCGGTACCAGTGAACGATACCATTACCTTGAATGTACCGGCCAACGCCACTTCAGCGTCCTTCTCGGTTTTGTTGTACCCCGCGGTTCCTTCGGGCCGTACCGATACCCTTGGATTTACGATGTTTGGAGCTAGCCTAGGAATTTCGGCCGGTATTGTTAACCAGGCCATGATTCGGGTTCAAACGCTTCAAATCCCCACCTACAGTATTGGCCTGCTGCGTGGTAACAACGTTGCCGGAACCGTGGTCGGGATCCCCGACTCCAACGGGGTCTACGCCCGTACCACCGGAATTGTGTTGGGAGGAAACCGCAGGTTGCTCCCAAGCCCTGGTTTGGAATTCTTTATTTTTGATCCGGTTTCCAACGCAGGGATAGGAGTATTCCGCAGCGCCAATTTTACGAGCAACCCTTACACGGTGACCGAAGGTGACTTGATTCGTGTGATTGGTACCGTTTCCCATTTCAGCGGCCTGGCTCAGATCAATGTTGATTCCATTGTGGTCTTGTCCAGCGGGAATGCATTGCCTGCACCTCAGGTTGTGACTTCGATGAGTGACTTAACCGAATCACGTTTGATTCGTATTAACAACCTCACCTTGGTTCCCTCTTCTTCGACGTCGGCCCAATGGCCGGCCTCCGGGGCTACCGGATCGGGCCGCACCCCCAAGGCTACCAACGGAGTGGACACCTTTGATATTCGAATTGACAACGACGTCAATCTCTTCAATTCACCGGCTCCTACCGGAACCTTTAGCATGATCGGGGTGGGGAGTCAATTCGATGCATCGGCTCCTCATACCTCCGGTTACCAGTTGTGCCCTCGCTATCTCCAGGATTTGGTGCAAGTGGTCACTTACTCGGTGAGTGGAACGTTGACCTATAACAACACAGCATCAACGCTCATGACCAATTCCTTGGTCCGTGCCAAGGACAGCACAGGGGCGATCGTTGGTTCGGATTCGACGGATGCCACCGGTGCTTATTCGATTTTGGCCCTGCCTTCGGGGACCTATACTTTGGAAGGCGCCACCTCCAAGCCTTGGGGCGGTGTCAACGCTTCCGATGCTTTGGCGATGAATCGTCACTTTAGCGGTTCGGTTCCCTTGGTGGGCCTGCGTTTGGGTGCGGCCGATGTGAACGGCAACGGTGCCGTGAATGCCAGCGATGCCTTGACGACCAACCGTCGTTTTAGCGGTGGATTGACTTCGTTCAGTGTGGGCAATTGGATTACGGAGCGGCCTTCGGTCTTGGTCAACGGAGCCAACGCCACCCAAGATCTCAAAATGCTTTCCTATGCCGATGTGAATGGTTCGTATGCTCCATCCACTGCTGCTCGGTCCGCATCCTCGTTGACCCTTCAAGAGGGTACGGATCAGGGTTTTGTGCGTGATGGCTTGGTTCGCCTAACACTGCGCGCGGATCGGGCGATGGAATTGGGGGCTTTGTCCTTGGAGTTGCCTTTGCCAGCCGGTTTGGAAGTGGTGGGCATGGAGTCTGGTACGACCATGGGTCATAGCAGCTGGGGTCGTCGTGACGGTATTTGGTGTTACGGATGGTTTGCCGAAGAAGGAAAACAGGTTTCCGAGAACGACGTTTTGGTGACCGTGATTCTGAAGGCCGACCGCATGAACTTGTTGGAAGGCTTGGATTGGAACAGTCTTTCTTTGGGTTCCCTTAGCGAAATGGTGAATCCTTGGGGCGAGGTTATTCCAGGCAGCCTTCGGGTTGCTTCGGTGAAAAACCAGGGCCACGCTTTCCGGATATTCCCCAACCCAGCCCAAGGCCGCGTTCAGTGGACTTGTTCATCCAGCCAAGGGGCTGCGTCCAGCCTTGTTCTGCGTGACATGACCGGTCGGGTTGTTGCCTCCATGGTTTCTGCCTTGGGTAGCAAGGTGAATTCGATGGATTTGGGTCAGGTGCCTGCCGGTACCTATACAGCCGAATGCGTTTGGACAGGGTCCAACGGCCAAATCCAACGGGAGCGGACGACCTTGGTCGTGCAGCCGTAAGTTCCATAACAACGAAGTATCCAAGGGCGTCTCGAAAGGGGCGCCCTTTTTTTTGGCTGGTACGGTGAGCGATTACAAGCGCTGGCTCAGTCTAGGCAAAACCTCGTCTTTCCAATCGGAGAAATCACCGGCCAAAAGGTGTTGTCGGGCGGTCCTTGTTAGCTCCAAATAAAAGTGCAGGTTATGCAAGGTGGCCAAGCGAGGCCCTAACATTTCGTGGCATTGGAATAAGTGGGCCAGATAGGCTTTGGAATACGTTTGGTCTTCCGCCAAGGGGCTTTGGGCATCCAGGGGGCTCAAATCACTGCGCCATTTGCGATTGCGCAAGTTGATGATTCCATTCCAAGTAAAAAGCATTCCATTGCGGGCATTGCGCGATGGCATAACACAGTCAAAGAGGTCCACACCCCGCGCGATACTTTCCAGAATATTGGTCGGCGTACCGACCCCCATGAGGTACCTAAATTGGTTTCGGGGCAAAACCTCGGTGACGGCTTCGGTCATCCGGTACATGTCTTCGGCGGGCTCGCCAACACTCAGTCCCCCGATGGCACAACCGTGGGTCGCCCTTTCGGCCACAAATCGGGCCGATGCCAGTCGAAGGTCTGGGTAGGTGGAGCCTTGGACGATGGGGATCAATCGCTGATCGTAGCCGTAGAGTGGTTGAGTATCGGACCAGGCCTGTAGACTGCGGTCCAACCAACGGTGGGTGAGTTCCATGCTCACCTTGGCCTCCTGTTGGGGGCAGGGGTAAGGGGTGCACTCATCAAAAGCCATGCAAAAGTCGGCCCCGATGGAACGCTGTATTCGCATGGAGGCCTCGGGGCTGAACATATGCCTTGATCCGTCGATATGGCTGGCAAACTCCACCCCTTCTTCGCGGATACGTCGTCGGTCGGCCAACGAAAAAACTTGGTAGCCTCCGCTATCGGTGAGGAGGGGCCCCTTCCATTGCATGAAAGAATGCAGCCCCCCCGCTTTTTCGAGCAGATCCGTCCCCGGCCTCAGGTACAAGTGGTAGGTATTGCCCAAGACAATCCCGGCCCCTATGCTGTTTTGGAGTTCATCGCTGCTCAGACCTTTGACCGTACCAAGGGTCCCAACGGGCATGAAGAGGGGGGTTTGGACCACACCATGTGCCGTCTGCAAGAGGCCGGCCCTGCCACGGCTTCCTTTGTCTTCGGATTGAAGGAGAAAACCGGTCGAGGGTAGGGGCTCGTTGGGGACCATAGGGGTAGGCATGTGGACAAAGGGTGATAAAGGCCAAGGCAAAAATCGGCAGGCTATTCTATTTTCGCACCTTATGCAGGTTTTGTGGCAAGATTTCCCGCTTTGGGCCTTGTGGGCCCCTGCGCTCCTTTGGCAATTGTATTTTGTCTTCCGTTATTGGTGGCCGGTGGTTTGGCGCCGGGATGCTTGGAAGGAAGCCCCTGGTGCGGCAGCCTCCAAACCACTTAGCTTGGTGATAGCGGCACGCAACGAAGCCGATAATCTGCGACGCAACCTTCCCGTTTGGATGGCCCAAACCCATCCCGATTTTGAAGTGGTGGTGGTGAACGATAGTAGTTGGGACGAAACCGCGCTGGTCCTCAAAGAATTTGCCGAAGTCTATCCCCGATTGCGCATTGTTTCGGTGGAGGAACAAGACAAATACCCCACCGGCAAAAAATTCGCTTTGACCCTCGGAATCAAAGCAGCATCGCATCCTCATCTGGTTTTCACCGATGCCGATTGCCGGCCGGCGAGCGAAACCTGGCTGTCGGGCATCCAAGGAACCTACCGCTCGTCCACCGAATTGGTCCTTGGCCATGTTCAACTCGAAAATACCCGGGGGCTGTTGGGTCTGTTTCAACAAACCGACGCCCTGTTTACATCGGTCCAATGTTATGGACACGCCCTCACCGGTCAGGCCTTTATGGGTCGCGGAGGCAACCTATCCTACCTGCGCAATTTGTTTTTCTATCACAAAGGCTTTAGTGCCCACCTCAAGCATCTATCCGGGGATGACGGCCTCTTTGTTAACCAGGCGGCCACCCCGAGCAATGTCCGAGTTTGCCTTCAACCCTCCAATTGGACCTACACGCAGGCTCCCGATGGATGGGGTGCTTGGTGGTCCCAAAAACGTCGGCACCTCAGCAGTGCGGCCTATCTACGACCTCGTCATCGGCTTCGCCTAGGGGTTTACGGGGTTACACTTTGGATGTTGCTGGCTTGGCCAGCCGTGGCCCTTCACCTTCCCTGGGTTTTTTCCTTGCCGGTCGCTTTTTATTTTTTGAATCGATGGCTGGTCCTTGGCTTGCTGGCGGCTCGCTTTAAACAAGCGGGACTCCTTCCGTTTTTGCCGGTTTTGGACCTCCTTAACCTGCTCCTTCGCACATTTTGGACCCTGACGGCGCCCAAGCCTTCCAGGGTTCGTTGGTAAGCCCATGGAAATCCCGGACTGGCATCGTTATTTCCCCCAGCTGACGGAGGACCAAAAACAAAAGTTGGATCAACTGCCGGGCATGGTCCTGGAATGGAATCAACACATCAATTTGATTTCCCGCAAGGACGAGGATCGTGTAGCGATTCACCATGTGTTACACAGTTTGGCTCCGGCCAAAGTCCTTTCCTTCCAAAGCGGCTCCAGGATCTTGGATATCGGGACCGGAGGTGGTTTTCCGGCCGTTCCTCTGGCCATCCTGTTTCCGGAGGTTGAGTGGGTGGCCGTGGACTCCATAGGCAAAAAAATAACCGTGGTCAAGGACCTGGCTCAGCGCTTAGGCCTTAACAATTTGGAAGCCAGGCATCAACGGGCTGAGGAGGTCAAGGGGCCCTTTGACTTTGTGGTTTCCAGAGCGGTGGCCCGTATGAATAACTTGGTTCAATGGACCCGGTCGGCTCTTGCCTTGGCCCACAAGCACGATCGCCCCAACGGCTGGTTGGTTCTCAAGGGTGGGGATCCTGCGGGCGGCCTGAAGGAGGAATTGGAAGAGACCGGTTTGCCTTTTGACTTGTACCCGGTTTCGATGTATTTTGAGCAACCCTATTTTGACCAAAAATTCGTGGTATCCATGGCCTCCGGCCCCTTCCCAAGACCTTTATGAAACTATACCATCAACTCCTGGAGCAAATCATCCAAACCGGTGTCCGCAAGGACGACCGGACCGGTACGGGTACACTGAGCCTGTTTGGGCCGCAACTGCGGATGAATTTGAACGAGGGCTTTCCGCTGTTGACCACCAAAAAGGTTCATTTCAAGTCCGTTGCTTATGAATTGTTATGGTTCATAACCGGCTCGACCAATGTTCGTTTTTTGCAAGAAAACGGGGTGAGCATTTGGGATGAATGGGCCGACGCAGAGGGGGAATTGGGCCCTGTTTATGGGAAGCAATGGCGGCAGTGGACCAAACCCGACGGCTCCGTTGTGGACCAATTGGCCGAGGTGGTGGAGCAGCTGCGCCGCAACCCCGATTCCCGTCGGCTTTTGGTTTCGGCTTGGAACGTGGCCGATATTCCTTCCATGGCTTTGCCTCCTTGCCATGCCTTTTTTCAGTTTTATGTAGCCGATAACAAATTATCGTGCCAATTGTACCAACGCAGCGCCGATGTTTTTTTGGGGGTGCCCTTTAACATCGCCTCCTATGCGCTGCTCACGCATATGGTGGCCCAGGTCTGCGGTCTGGGTGTGGGGGATTTTGTCCATACCATGGGCGATGCGCACCTCTACCTAAACCATTTGGAACAGGCCCAACTTCAATTGAGTCGGGAACCCCGACCCTTGCCCCGCTTGGTCCTGGATCCAACGGTCAAGAACCTGGATGACTTTGCCTACGAACACATTCAGTTGGTCGGCTACGACCCGCATCCAGCCATCAAAGCCCCCGTGGCGGTATGACGAGTCCTGTGAATCAAGGGCGGATGGGGTTGTTACTGGCTTCCTCCACCGATGGTGCCGTCGGCGACGGTCGAGATCTACTTTGGCATCTTCCCGAAGACCTTCAGCGTTTCAAGAGTCTGACCATGGGTTGTACTTGTCTTTTGGGTCGAAGGACCTTGGAGAGTATTGGCAGGGTTTTGCCGGGTCGCCGTTTTGTGGTCTTGACCCGCCAAAGGCCAACGCCTGATTCGCCTATGTTCACAAGCTATCCAGGCGTGATTTGGGCAACAGGGGTGGAAGAGGCCCTGGAAGCGACCGCGGATGTTGATCCACTTTGGGTCATCGGGGGCGCCGATGTTTACCAAGCCTTGGAAGAAAGGGCCGATTGGATCGATCGCACCGAGGTAGAAGGGACTTGGCCGGAGGCACCGGCCCGGTTTACGATCAATCCGATGTTATGGCATTGCGATCAGAACGGCGAATGGCAGGAAAGCCGAAGCGGTCTGCGATATCGCTATCAGCGTTACCTCAGGATTCGCCCATAAAGCCCAATCGCTTGGCGGTTTTGAGTCCAGCCCCGCTGTGCTCCATCAAAAACTGACCCAAAACAACCTGGCTAACCTCTTCGTAGGGAGGGGCCATCAGGTCCTCGTTCAAGCTGTATTGGACGGCCAAGGTGAGAATGTTCTCTAGTTCCGCTTCGTTGAGGATTTGCTGATCCAGGTTGTTGTAGAGAAAGCCAAATTGCTGTTTTCCGTCCACAAAAAAATGACTTTCTCCGTCCACAAAAATCCGAGCCAGCAATTGGCCTCCGTCCTGCAAACGGTTGTATTTGAAGCTGTCAGAGAGGAAATTGTAAAGCTGAATTTGTCCAAAATAAGCCCGCATGCTGTTTTCTATGACACGTTGACTTTGATGTACAAAATGTTGCGAATCAAAGGTGAAAATATTGGTGTGCATGACGAGGCCCAAGGTATCCCCCGAAAATTTGAGACTGCATTCAAATTTGTTTTTGTCCTTGTATTCAATCTCCACCCGCGGATCTCTTTTTTGCATTTCATCGCCCCACGCATGGGCCATGCCGCGCAAGATGCCTTTGATCGACTCAAAATGCCGAACGGTATTGTCGTAAATCGCTTGTTTGTTGGAAGATTTTCCGGCAAGCGTGTTGAGGATTTGCTGATGGGTGCTGGTCATAGGGATGCCTGGTTGGTATAGGGTGTGGCGTGCTTAGTAGGCCTTGGCAAAGACCACCCTTCGTACCGAGGGTTGTCCGGTCCAAACACAGGTTCCCGCTTCATCGGGTGCGTCCAGAGGAATGCAACGAATGGTGGCCTTGGTGGCTTCTTTGATGGCGGTCTCGGTGGCGCCGGTGCCGTCCCAATGCGCGAGGACCAAACCGCCCTTCTCCAATTGTTGAATAAATTCTTCCTTGGTGTCAACGCGGTGGGTTTGGGCTGTCCGAAAGGCCAAGGCTTTGTTGAACATCTCTTCTTGAATTTCGTCCAAAAGATTTTTGCAATGCAATCCCAAGCCTTCACGGGTTGTTTGGGTTTTGGTCCGGAGATCCCGTCGCGCCAATTCCACCTCTCCGTTTTGGAGATCTCGGAGTCCAAGGGCAATACGGATGGGCACTCCTCTCAATTCGTGATGCGCAAATTTCCAACCCGGCCGGGCATGGTCTTCGGTATCCATTTCGACCCTTATTCCAAGGGCCTTGCATTCTTCGGCGATTTGTTGGCATGCTTCGGTGAGAACGGGGATGCTATCACTCCCTTTGTAGATGGGGACTATGACCACCTGCACCGGGGCCAGAACTGGAGGCAGTACCAAGCCTTCGTCGTCCGAATGCGCCATGATCAGGGCACCCATCAGTCGGGTGGAGACCCCCCACGAGGTCGCCCAAACATATTCCCGTTCGCCTTGGGCGTTGGCGAATTGGACGTCAAAGGCTTTGGCGAAATTCTGTCCCAGAAAATGGGAGGTACCGGCCTGCAGGGCTTTGCCGTCTTGCATAAGTGCTTCGATGCAAAAGGTTTCAACAGCTCCTGCAAAACGTTCTTGTTCGGTTTTGATCCCTTTGATGACCGGCATGGCCATCCATTTTTCGGCAAAGTGGGCGTAGATATCCAGCATTTGCCTGGTTTCGACCAGGGCTTCATCGGCCGTGGCGTGGG
>CAIOCC010000128.1 GCA_903856555.1 uncultured Bacteroidota bacterium | reverse complement strand
TTTTGTAAGTTGGGATCCTCAACATTTTGATGTTCTTCGCCAAATGAAAAGGGACTCCAGGATCCGAGGCTTTTCCTTTGTGGGTTTGAATCGGGAGCGGCAAGCAGTCTGTTTTGTTCAAAAGCAAAATCAGGGTTCATCCACCAAACCGGATTGGTTTAGTGGTCTGGGTTTGTGGGTGCGGGGTCGAGTTTTGGATTTTGGTTACCATAACCTTGGGGAAGGAGATTCGCCCACCGGTTTGTTATGGGCCGATGTGGTTCTCAACGGAGACACCCTTCGCGCCATGAATGTGCATTTGGCAAGCAATCGAATTTCGACACGGGATTTGCAACCGGTGCGATCCCTGGATTTACAGAGCGATACCGCCAAGCAAAGTATTTTTAGGATCTTTCGAAAAATAGCGGGCAATGCCCGATTGCGGGCGACCCAGGCCGAAACGATCCAAAACAAAGTAAAAGCGTCTCCGTACCGGGTGATCTTGTTGGGCGACTTCAACGACCTCCCTCATTCCTTCGCGGTCTGCTTGGCAGGGAAGGGTCTCAAAGACAGCTTTGTGGCCAAAGGCCGGGGCCTGGGTCATACCTATGCCGGGGGTTTTCCCAGCTTTCGGATCGATCATATTATGGCCGATCCTGAACTGCCCGTTCACGGTCATCGTGTTTTGCCGGGGCGTCATTCGGATCACTACCCGGTGGTAGCGGTGCTCGGCCGTTGATGGTGTATTTTTGAAGGTTTGAACCCCAGCCGTTGTTTATGGCCACTGAACTTTCGCTTTACAATACCCTGACGCGGACCAAAGAAACCTTTGCGCCCTTACGTTCACCGCATGTTGGCCTCTATGTCTGCGGTCCAACGGTCTACGGGCCGCCGCATCTGGGTCATGCACGGCCTTACATCACATTTGATTTGTTGTTACGGTATTTGACCTTGTTGGATTACAAGGTCCGCTACGTTCGCAATATCACCGATGTTGGGCACTTGGTGGACGATGCCGACGAGGGCGAAGACAAAATTGCCCGCCGAGCCCGGCTTGAGCGGGTGGAACCCATGGAATTGGTTCAGCGCTATACCTTGTCATTTCATAGGGCGATGGATCAGCTTGGGAACCTTCCGCCTTCCATTGAGCCCAGGGCTTCAGGGCATATTCCTGAACAAATCGAAATGATTGAGACCCTGATAGAGCGGGGCTTTGCTTACGAAGTTAACGGGTCGGTTTATTTTGATTTGGAATCCTACCGCGTTCACTACCCCTATGGTCAGTTGTCGGGTCGGGTGGTGGATGATTTGGTGGCAGGTGCCGGCAACGAACGCCGGGCCTTGGCCTCTCAGTCCGAGAAGCGCAAACCCGAAGACTTTGCCCTTTGGAAGAAAGCGGAACCGGAACATCTCATGCGTTGGAATTCACCTTGGGGAGTGGGCTTTCCTGGATGGCATATTGAATGCTCTGCGATGTCGGCCAAATACCTCGACACACCTTTTGATATCCACGGTGGCGGTATGGACTTGTTATTCCCGCACCACGAAAGTGAGATTGCTCAGACTACGGGATGCCACGGTTGTGCCCCGGCCAAGACCTGGATTCATAACAATATGGTGACCATCAATGGCCAAAAAATGGGCAAGTCCTTGGGGAATTTTATCACCCTCGAGGACTTGTTTGCGGGAACCCACGAGGGCTTATCCCAGGCCTACGATCCCATGAGTATACGATTTTTTGTGTTACAGGCTCAATACCGTAGCACGTTGGATTTCAGCGATGCGGCCCTTTCGGCATCCAGCAAAGGCTACAAGCGCTGGATTCAGGGACTGCGAGCGTTGATGTCCTACGAGCCTGCTGTTTTTGAGGCGACCCCTGGACCAAACATGGCCGGCCCCGGAGGGCTTTTGGACCCCGATGTCTTGGATGCCAAAGCACGAGCGGCCCTCAACGATGACTTGAACAGCCCTGTTTTGATCGCGACGCTTTATGAATTGTTAGCAGACTTTCAGGAACTTCGGAATGGAAAAACACAAATCACTCCGGAGGCTTGGAACCGTTTACGTCAAACGGTTCAAACCTATGTGGAGGATGTATTGGGTTTTCCGTTAACCACCTTGGCAAGCGAAGATGATTCCGGTACCGTCCAGGCACTCGATGCGGCCATGGGGGTGCTGATGTCCTTGCGTCAAGAGGCCAAGGCCTCCAAAGACTGGGACTTGAGCGATCGAATTAGAGACCACTTGACCCATGCCGGATTCAAAATCATGGACGACAAAGAAGGGAGCCGATGGTCACGCTAATTCGAAGCGCTTCGCTTTGGGCGATGGCTTTCTTGATGGTGGCGCTAGGGGCCTGCGATCGTCCTACGCCGGATGGTGGTTCCGATCAACCCGCGGAAACTCCACCCCCGAACACGGTGGCGACCCCTCGTTTTGAGGGCGATTCGGCTTTGGCCTTGGTTCGTACCCAGGTTGGCTTTGGTCCCCGCATCCCCGGGTCGGCGTCTCATCGGCGTTGCGGGGATTGGATGGTCGCGACCCTCCGAGAAAGGGGTCTGCAGGTCGTTGAACAAAGAGAATCCCTGACCATGCACGATGGCAAGGTCTTTGAACTGCGCAATATTGTCGGTGTTTTTCGCCCTCAGAGTCCAAGGAGAATGGTTCTTGCCGCCCATTGGGATACGAGGCCGTTCGCCGATATGGAC
>CAIOCC010000127.1 GCA_903856555.1 uncultured Bacteroidota bacterium | reverse complement strand
CCCGGTAACGTCCATCGGCATCGCTGGCCAGGCTGGGATGGATAAAACAATGATACAAAGCTGTATAAAAGGTTCGCAATTTGGCGGAATCTCGGTCCTTGACTTCCACCACCGACAAGGCTTGATCCCAAGCCTTGGTCACCGAATCCAAAAGTCGATCGCGATCCCATTCTGCGATATCGGATCGCAAATTCAGGCGCGCTCCCTCCCCATCCACCGTGGACAAGCCTACTTTGACCTTCAAGGTTCGTGGCTCGGCCGAACCTTTGGCTGTTGGGGTGTTTTCAAAAGACCAAACCACCTTGAGGGATGCCGAGTCCACAACAACAGTCGCAGGTTCAGAGAATTCGATGAAAGCATAGGCATGCTGATCCTTGGCCCAGGCTTCGCTGCGACGAAAGACTTTCCACCGATACGCATCCACCCTTTCGATTCGACCGTCAAGCAAACGATCGCGGTGCAAAAGATCCAAGAGCACATAGGCTTTCTGCCCTTCAGGAAAACGATAGGTATGCAGGCCGGACCGTAGGCCTGCCACCAAGTCCACGGCAATCCCGTTGGCTAATTTGACCGAATAATGCCCGGGAGATGCCGTTTCGTCCTCGTGACGAAAAGCCGTGCGGTACCGAACGGGATCCAAGGACCAAGAACCGGAGGAAGGCATGAGCAAAAAGTCACCGTAATCGCTTACGCCCGTTCCGCTCAGGTGGGTATGCGAAAATCCATAAATCAGCGAATCCGAATAATGATACCCACTGCATCCATCCCAAGAACCATCAATCCGGGTATCGGGGGATAATTGAACCATCCCAAAAGGCCAAACAGCCCCCGGAAAGGTATGCCCATGGCCATCGGTCCCCACCAAAGGCCTGACCCATGCCGACTGCGACTGTGCACGAGGCGCCCAGGCCTGAAGGCAAATACATAACACCAATAGGATCCTAACGTTTTTCATGTTCTAAACGGTTACTTATCGAAGAATTTTAATGGGGAGGCGAAATCCTCCCTGGTTGTTCCGCGTTGGGAACATCGCCCTTGGTGAGGGTGCTTCGATCCACCCCGTGACGGGAGGGACACCAACGATGAATTTCAACCGATTGAATACGTTGCAAACGACCTTTGTATGGAACGGGCGTATCGGTATGAGGCGTTAAATCCAAACTGTTATCCCCCCAAACCAACCCATCCGCTTGCAACCAAAGGCGGTGAACAGGAACCGCCGAACGCAAAATCAAATGCCCAGAATCGGCGGTGATGCGTTCCCAACGATGGGAAATTTGATCCATACTGCAAGTCCAATGCCACATCGTATCAGGTTGACCCGTAGGCAAATCCGGCAAAGTAGGCGCAAAAGCTCTGCGCACCGCAAACCAAGCCGGCTTGGGACGGGCCGTATAATCCAAGAGGCTCCACGAAACCACCGGCCAGGCATCGTTCCACTGCCAAACAATCGATCCACCACAACTCGGACGGGCTTGTCGTTGGGCTCGGATCGCAAATTCCATGGCATCCGATTGCAACATGCCTGACCAATAAATCCAATCGCGGTTGGTGGCCGAATCGGCGCGTTGCGCGTAGGGCCCCAAATAATCCCGTTGCAAATAATCCTGGATGGTTTCAAAACCCCGTGGATGGTTTTGGTGGATTCTTAACACCGAATCATTCAAATCGGCAAAGTGATCCCAACCATACTCCTGCATGCATTCAAGGGTTGGAAATCCTTGGAAACCAAATTCCGAAACAAAGCGACCGATTCGTTCCCCGTAATGACGAAAGGGCTTCATCCCCCACCAAACCGCCCATTGATGCACATCGCCTTCGCGATAAGCGACATCCCGACCCCAACCGTTGGCCGGAGACGATGGATGGTAGGGCCGATCGCCATCCCACTCACGAATAAGTTGGGGTAAATCCCTGTGAAAAAAATCGCGATACGCCTGCCATACCCGCATCGAATCAGCCTCCGAATAACGCATCTCCTTCACCCACCCCCAATTCAACCAACCTTCTTCGCTCTCATTGTTACCACACCAAAGGATCAGAGCCGGATGTTTTCGCAAACGGATGATCTGTTCCTGGGCTTCGGCCAAGGCCTCTTCGCGAAAAGCCGAATCCAGCGGGAACATGGCGCAGGCATAAGGAAAGTCATGCCAAACCATCAAACCCAAACGGTCGCAACGATTCATCCAATCCTCCGACGCATAGTGTCCCCCTCCCCAAACACGTAACAGGTTGAGATTGCCTTGAACGGCCTTGTCCAAAAGAACCATGTTACGGGCAGTATCCGCTTCCGCTGGCCACAAATCATGGGGAACCCAGTTGGCACCCCTGATATAACAGTCTTTGCCGTTGATCCTAAACCCAAATGAACGCCCCCCCGAATCCGTCTCTTGAACCCATTCCACACGACGAATCCCAAAATGCAAGGAATCGCTTAAACGGATCCGCCCCTTCTCATCCGTTAGTTTCAACACAGCCCCAACCATGGTTGGTTCCCCCATGCCCGATGGCCACCAAAGGGGAGGATTTTCCACCACAAAGGATTGGGATTCCGATCCACCTTGAGCGTCGATTCCGGGACCATAGAGCTCCCAGTGCCAATCTTTCAACGAGTCCAAGGGAAGACCGCCCATCCATTCCAAGCGAGCCCATCGATGCAGGGAATCCAACGCAAGGGTCCGAACATGCAGACCTTGGCGCAGGCGGCGAATCAAGGGATCCCCCACGATCTGCAAGGACACGGAACCGCTCAAACCCACGGAGGGCATGGCCCGAGCCCAATCCCAACCAAATTGATAGGCCGCTTTGCGGGAATGCAGCCATAACCCTCCAGGGAGAGGCAGAGCTGACTGTTCAGCCACCCTTTGGACTCGCTGGATGGGAGGCTCAAGCACCCATTCCAGAGTGTTTGGTCCCGAATTCAAAACCGGTTCTTGGGAGGTCGATTGGGCGGCTTGCGATGTTAACCGCACGGTGTAGGTCCGGTGGGGATTCCCCAAAGAAATCAAGCGCTTTCCGTTCAACCAAAGCGAACCGTAGGTGTCCACCCCGCTCATCACCAAGGCCAGGTCGTGGCCGTATCGCATGAATTTGGAGTCGCCCAAAAGATTCGTAACATCAAAGTCAGCACGGTAAACCCAGGTGCAATCCCCCACCCACGCCGAAGCCAAGGCGTTCTTGCCGATGTAAGGATGTTGGATGACCCCGTTACGTACCAAATCCCAGGTGACCGAACCGAGGGGTCCACCGTCTGCAGGCAGCCAACGCTTCCAGCCCTTGGCCTGAAAGGTCCAACGAACCCCGTTATTCTTTAAATCGTAGGAGGCAGTCGGCTCCAAAATCAAAGGCCGGTTCGGGGCGGAGGCCTCGGTTGCTTGGACCTTGTTGAGGAGGATTCCAAGCACCGCCCCCAAAAGAACAAGGAACTTCATGACTTTAACGCCAAAAGTAGGCGATTTAATTCTTCTTCATCCGCAGAGTCGGAGCCCGCTGGTATACAAGACGCATGCAATCCGGCTCGAGGCCAAAGACCCCGATCTGGATAGCGATTCATCAGGTCTTGAACAGGGCCTGAACGTAGACCTCCGCCGGCCAGCATTTCCAATCCGGGGCAAGCCGCCTGCCAGGCCATTAGGTTTTCCCATCCCTCGAATGCTGATGGAGCCCCACCACTGCTCAAAACCCGTCGGAAACCAATGGCTTCCAGGATCTTGAGGCCTTGAAGTGGGTCCGTCAAGCGATCCACAAGACGATGAAAAACCCATTCCTTTTGGGGGGCCAACTTCATAATGGATTGCAACCATTCATGGGCAATTTCCAGGTTTCCGGTTTGGTGAGAAACCTCCGCAAAGCCAATAACAAAACCATCCACTCCTTCGTTCTTCCAAAGGCGAACCGCTTCGGTCACCGATTTTAACTTGTGTTCGGAACAAAGGGTATCGTCCGAATCCGGCCGAAGCATCACCATCAATCGTGGGTATCCATGACGTCGAGAGCGGAGGGCGAACTCGACCATGGCATCCTCCGGTGTTAACCCATCTTGGTCGCGTTGGGAACACAGCTCCAGGCGATCCACACCCCTAGCGCAGCCCAAAAGAACGGCATCGGTATCGAAGCAAGCCAACTCAAAGCTTGGACCAGACATGCGGGGCTTGAAGGAGTCGGTTCCCTTGTTCGGTGTCCTGAACGGCATAGGTGAAGCCGGGCTGAAGTGCGCAGGCTCCGTATTGTCCATCCTTGGTGAGAGCCATAAAACAAGCTTGGTACAGGGCCGGATCTTTGCCGCGGTGGCGCAATTGTTGGAGAACTCTCTGGGCAACCTGCCTGCAGGCTTCTTCGGGATCCAAACCTCTGCGCATTCCTTCCACAACCAAGAGGGAGCCGCCGGCACGTACAATTTCTTCGCCGTGACCGCTCGCTGCAACCGCCCCTACTTCGGGATCAACATACAAACCGCTACCAATGAGCGGGGTATCCCCCACCCGTCCGTGCATTTTGTAGGCCATGCCACTGGTGGTGCAAACCCCGGCCATGCGGCCTTGGGCATCCAATCCTACAAGGCCCATGGTATCGTGATTTTCGACATTCACCCCGGGTTGATAACGCGAAGTTTCCAACCAACGCTTCCAAGCCGCTTCGGAGGAAGGTGTCAAAAGGTTCATGGTTTCAAAACCTTGTTCCTTGGCAAATTGAAGGGCCCCGTCGCCCACCAGGAGGGTGTGCGGGGTGCGTTCCATCACAGCCCGAGCCAGCGCGGCGGCCCGGGGGACTTGTTCGAGTCCAGCGACCATCCCCATGTTATAACCATGATCCATGACCGATGCATCCAAGGTCACGATGCCATCGCGATCCGGAAACCCGCCCAAGCCAACATAGGCGTTTTCGGGATCCATTTCTGCTAATTCAGCTCCGGCCAAAACAGCATCCAGGGCGGCACCGCCTTGGCTCAAAAGACGCCAGGCCACTTCGTTGGTCCGCAGCCCATAATCCCATGTCGATAGGACTATTGGTGTAGCACCTGCCTTGAGGGGCTCAGCCCCCGCGCCTTTGGCCGATTCGGCTGGGTTCTTGGCCGATTCGGATGCGCCTTGGGCAGGCCAAACCATGGCCAGACCCAGACCCAACAACCCCTGGCCCTGCATTTTAATAAAATCCCTTCTTTTCATAACAATCAATGGAGCTAATTCGAAGGTCGTTCCGGCAGCACGGTGGGATCCCAACCATGCGGCGCAAAATGCAATCCTTGGCGAGCCATCCATCCGGCATGGCTGCGCAAACGATCGCGGAAATGTTCATAGGTGCGTCCTCTGCCCACCGTTCTGTTCAAGGCAGGCGACCACAAGACCTCGGCCAACGCGGTCATCCTCGGCATGACCATGTATTCAACCTTGTCCCATGAAGTCATGTATTCGGTCCAAACATTGCCCTGGGCTCCTTGAATCCACACGACTGCTCCTGACTCCAAATCAGCCGGCACCGGCTCGTAGGTATAGACGTCCTCCAAGCGATTCATCCCACCAATGGCCAAGGGTTCATCGGGTCCATCGTGTTGGTAATGGTCGAGGTAACAAGGTTTGCCTGGACTCATGACCACTGAATGGCCGGCCCTTGCGGCGGCTTTGCCCCCTTCGGTGCCGCGCCAGCTCATGACGGCGGCTCCCTCGGGCAATCCTCCTTCCAGAATCTCGTCCCATCCGATGGCCGATTTGCCTTGGGACGCCAAATGCTGAATCATGCGGGACATGAACCACGATTGCAAGGCATGGGCGTCCGGTAGATCCAAGGACCGCATGCGTTGCTGACACAGGGGGCAGGCCTCCCATCGGGTTTTGGGGCATTCATCCCCCCCTAGATGGACAACGGAATCGGGGAAAATTCGACAAACATGATCCAATACTTGGGTCAAAAACTCAAGGGTTGCTTCGTTGCCGGCACAAAACACGTCCTCAAAGACACCCCAATGCCCTGGGACCCCTTGGGAATCGGCCCGGCACGAAAGGGCTGGATAGGCGGCCAAAGCGGCTCTGGCATGACCTGGCATTTCGATTTCGGGGACCACACGAATTCCCAAGGAATCGGCGTAACGAACCAAGGCCCGTACCTCGGCCTCGGTGTAGTAGCCGCCGTGTTGTTGATGGCGATACAGAAGGGAATCCTCCACATCCACCGGGCGACCCCGCAGGGTGGCCGAACGCCAGGCGGATACCTTGGTCAGGCCGGGGAATTCTGGTATTTCCAATCGCCAACCCTGGTCATCGGTCAAATGCCAATGAAAGACGTTCATTTTGTAACGGGCCATCCAATTCAGGTATTGCTGAATTTTGTCGGGTTCCCAAAAATGCCGCGCGACATCCAGGTGCATCCCTCTCCACGCAAAACGGGGAAAATCCCAAACCATGACCGCCGGCAGGGAACCCGTGGCTCGAATGGAATCCGATTCCAACATTTGGAGTAAGGTCCGGGTCGCGTAAAAGAAACCTTTGGGTGACTGAGCCCGAAGGGTCGCCGTTCCCTCTGCAAGAACCAAAACATAGGCTTCGTCCCATTGCCAATCTGTTGTTATGCCTAACTCCATCAGGTTCACCGCATCTTCGGGACCCAAGCTATCCACCCGTATACGCAAGGGAGGGCCGGCATTCCATGAGAGACTGAGCTGTTGGATTTCCTGCAGCCAACTTTCGGCTTGAACCTGCCAATCCCGCATTCGGTAATCCACCTGTAGGCCCGAACCCGGAACCGGCATTGTTGTGTTGAGGTAACGATGATGGGCGGGCAAGGGAATCCATGGATACGCGCTCGCCGTATTCCACCCCCACAACACACCCAACAAGATCAGGACCAAACTTCGATTGGGTCCCTGGAATTTGTTCATGATACGGTCGCTGTGTTTCGGGGCTTCCCCAGAACCAACGCATAAAAAGCAAGGTAGGCAAAGCAAACAACGCCCACCCAAAAGGACCCTCGAATTCCCACCGAGGGCGTATCTGCCAAATAACCTTGCAAAACCGAGACAAAACCTCCACCCATGATCATCATGATGAGGGCCGAAGACACCTTGGTCGTAGCCGACCCAACACCCCGGAGGGATAAATCAAAAATGCAGGGCCACAGGGTACTACAAAAGAGCCCCACCGCCGTCAACGCATAAACACCCACTTGAGGAGGGGCCAACATACCGACCACCAAACTCACCATTCCCAAGCCGGCATACAACGCCAATTGACGCTCGGCCTTTCCACCGCTAATAGCATCGGCCAATACCAAAACCACCAAAGCAGGCAAGAACGCCAAATGCTCGAATGGATCGTGTCCTCCTAAGGCAGTCACCAGCATATAAACCGCAAAGGCGGCGGTAGGCAAAACCAAGCGCATGAGGGTCCTGGAAGCGGCGGTACTCAGACCCAGGATCCCCTGCTGAACCATCGCGGCGGTACCGGTCCAGCGACCGATCATAAGGCTCGCCCAGAACAAGGCAACGTACGGGGCAAAAGATTCAACCGGAAGGTTCAGTTCTGCCCGGAGGTATTCGGGTAGGTTGGAAGCAGTGGCCACCTCCACCCCCACGTACAAAAAAATCGCGATCATCCCACCCCATACCTGAGGCAGGGCAAAAACACGTTTACCTTCATCCGAAGCTCCTATGGCTGAACCGGACGGAGTAGGTCTCCCTAAGTCTTTAAAATAGAAAACCAAGGCCGCCAACGTGAACAAGGCACCCAGGACCATGTAGGGGGTTTTGACAGCTGACAAATCCATCACCGCGGACGATGTATTTGCAGTGCTGCCCTCTCCACCCATCGGGCCAAAAATGGCATAACTCACCAGCAAGGGACCCAAGGTCGTACCAAGGTTGTTAATGCCCCCTGCCAAACTGAGTCTTTGAGACCCATCTTTGGCCGGCCCCATTAATAGGACCAAGGGATTTGCGACGGTTTGTTGCAAACTGAATCCCAAACCCACGACCATTAATCCAGCTAAGAGTAGAGGAAAGGATGCCTGGTCCGCTGCAGGAATAAACAACAACGTTCCAACAGCCGAAATCAACAATCCAATTGACAAGGCCTTGGAATAGCCCCAACGGCTAATCAAATCATCGTGACCTGGACCTGACCACAAGGAAGATGCTCCCAGATACAACAAGGAACCAAGTGTATAGGCCACATAAAAAGCAAAGGAAATCATCTGGCTTTGGGCCTGCTCCAAATTCAAGGCCTGCTTGAAAACAGGAATGAGGATATCGTTGGAAGCCGCCACAAAACCCCAAAAGAAGAAGACCCCGATCAAGGTCAAAAAGGAACGCCATGGAGTTGACAAGGCATTTCCGGAAGCTGATCCCAAGGTTGATACCGATGGAGACCTCCGGGGACCGTTCATTAGATTTGGCATGGTTGCTAGATTTGAACGAATATAGCAACAAAGAGGGCCGAAAAAGGACCCTAAAGGGCGTTTACATCACCTCGTGCGTTGCGTATTCTTTGATGTAGGGATGCTTGTGCTGGATCAGCGAAGCAGAGGCCAAAGCACGGGTTACAACCCAAAGGAACAAACCAGCGTAACCCGCAAACATCCCGATCTCCATCCATCCAAAATGGGCATGTCCACCAATGGTTCCTGGCATCACACCCAGATACAAATCGAGGTATTTACCAGCAATCAAGAGAATCGCTACCGCCATCAGGTAATTGCCCTGACGCTTCGAGCCCCGCGCCATGAGCAAAAAGAACGGTAACACAAAATTGACGGCCACGTTCACAAAAAACGGAACCTTAAAATGTTCCAAGCGTTCCTGAAAATAAATCGTCTCTTCGGGAATGTTGGCATAATAAATCAACAAAAACTGCGAAACCCAGATATAGGCCCAAAAGATGGAGAAGGCAAACATAAACTTACCCAAATCGTGCAGGTGGTTATCATTGAGGTGAGGCAAATAACCTGCTTTCTTGAGTAAGACCGCCACAATGGCCATGAACGAAAGGGCTGCAACCCAAGCCGCTGCAAAGTGATACACCCAAAAAATGGTCGAATACCAATGGGTATCAACCGACATGATATAATCCCAAGTGCTCATCGCCCAGGTAACCGCAAAGACGGGGAGAAAAATAGAGGCCAGGGTTTTGATGCGACGAATTCGTAACAGTCCACCTTCTTGGTCCTCCAAAGTGGATTGCTTGCGAATGGCCCTGTACAAAAGAATCCAAAGACCAAAAAAGACCGCCATCCGGGCCGCCATAAAAGGAACATTAAGATAAGGAACTTTGGCAGCAATGATGGGATCGTATTCAGGATTGGGCTGACCCCCCTCAAGAAATTCTTCGGCAATCCCGTGATGGGCCCAATGGTACAAGTGATTCCAATGCATCGATGTTGAAATCATCAAAACCGCAAAGCCTGCAAAAGCCCAAGGAAGATAGGCCCCCATCGCTTCGGCAATCCGACGATAACCCAAAGACCAAGCCGCATTGCTGACCGACTGAATCGAAACAAAAAGAACCCCCGCCAGGGAAAGACCCAAGAAGAACCAATTGTTCAACAGGTAATTAGCCCAAAAACGATGCCCGTCGGTATAAAGCCCGGCAGCAATCGTAACAACACCCACCCCTATCAGGAGTCGGATGATATTGGTCAAGCGAGAGGAAGGAGCAAAGCGCTCTTCTTTGATTTCTGCGGCGTGATGAGAACCCATTTCTTTATCTAGTTAGTAACACCAAAAACAATTCAACAAAGCCCCCCTTAGGAAGGCTCCTGGTAACCTCTTAATTGATTGACATACAGTACAATCTTCCAACGATCCTCGGGACGGATTTGGGATCCCAACCCCCACATTCGATTCTTGCCCAAGGTGATGACATGGTAAATATGACCCGATGGCAGGCCGGGTATGCGGGAATCCTTGTAATTGGGAACCCCGGCGTAGATCTGCCCCACCTTCCCCTGACCGTTGCCTTCAGCCCCATGGCAAGGAGCACAATACACGCCGTATAGGTATTTTCCTTCGGCGAGCAAGGTCGTATCGCGACTATCGAGGGGATTGCGGAGGACTTTACCAGCGTAATCCACGCTATCCCGTCCGATGGGGTAATTGTGCATCAGCTCCAATACAGTGTTATCGTATCCCAGCCCATTGCGAGCAATGGTTCCGGGTGCCGGAGCCCGCATGTTTTTACCATCGGCGTTGATGGTATTCTTGGTTACCTGTGAATAAGGCTCGTAAGGGGTGGAGACATACATCTGAGGAGCGTATTCCCATCCTGGCTCTTTCTTGTCTTCGATCAAGGCACAAGAAGCAAAAGCCCAGAGACCCAGACCCAGCCATAAAGCGTTTAGAAACGTAGTAGGTCGCATGTTCAATTCGTTCATAGTTCAACTTCCTTTTCCTGGACTTCGGCACCCAATTGACGAAGACGTGACCCGACCGTAGCCGAGGCACCCTCAACGGGAATAGCGATACAAAAAACATCCGATGTGATGCGCGGATCCGGCATTTTGGGTTCATTGCCCGGGATAAAATTGGACGAAACCAAATAAGTAGCGACCATACCGAGGGCGGTAATCAAAACGGTTAATTCGAAAGTGACCGGTACAAAATCCACCCAAGCCAAGGCCGGTTTGCCCCCGATGTTCATGGGCCAATCAACGCCCAGCATCCAGGCCTGCATGCTCAAACCAAGGGTACCCCCAAGGCAACCAAAAAGAAAAGCAGCCCGTGGCAATCGGCTCCGCCTGTAGCCCAAGGCTTCATCCAAACCGTGGACCGGGAACGGGGTATAAACCTCGTGAATCTTGTTACCCTCCTTGCGGAGTTCGTGTACCGCGTGGAGCAAGGGCTCTTCGTCGCGAAACAAGCCCAGGATGTATTTCTTGGTCATAGCGTTCGTTGGCAGGGTCTGTTGGAATCGAGTATTGAATTAATGGGCGCCTTGGGTATGGGCATGGGCCTCGCGTAAATCGAGCCCCTCTTTGGCAGCCGTTTTGGCTATTTCTTCTTCGGAAGAGGTCTTGTAGATGGACTTTACCTCGGCCACGGCGATCACCGGAAGGAATTTGGCGAAGAGGAAGAACAAGGTAAAGAACAACCCGAGGGAGCCAATGTACATGCAGATTTCGACCCAAGAAGGGGAATACATCAACCAGGACGACGGGAGGTAATCCCGGTGTAGGGATGTAACGATGATCACAAATCGCTCAAACCACATCCCGATATTCACGAAAATCGAAATGATGAAAGAGGCGGTCAGCGAGCGACGCAGTTTACGAGACCAAAACAATTGAGGGGTAATCACATTGCAAGTCATCATGGTCCAATAAGCCCACCAGTAAGGACCGAACATACGGTTGGCAAAAGCGTACTGTTCGTAAGGCACCGCTGAATACCAAGCGATAAAGAATTCAGTGATGTAGGCCGAACCAACGATGGAACCGGTCACCAAAATAATTTTGTTCATCACGTCGATATGGTTCAAGGTGATGTACTGCTCCAAGCGCATCGATTTGCGCATAATAATCAAGAGGGTCTGAACCATGGCAAAGCCAGAGAAGACCGCACCTGCAACGAAATAAGGGGGGAAAATCGTGGTATGCCAGCCTGGAATGACGGAAGTCGCAAAGTCGAAGGATACAATGGTGTGAACCGAAAGAACCAGCGGCGTCGAAAGACCGGCCAGAATCAAAGACACACTCTCAAAACGCTGCCATCCCTTAGCAGAACCATTCCAGCCAAAACTCATCAATCCGTAGATTTTGCGACGAATGCCCACAGCCCGGTCGCGGATCGTGGCCAAATCAGGAATCAATCCAACATACCAGAAAACCAAGGAAACGGTGAGATAGGTTGAGATCGCAAAAACGTCCCAAAGCAAGGGTGAGTTAAAATTGGACCAAAGCGAACCGTAGGTATTGGGCAGGGGGAATACCCAATAAATCAACCAAGGCCGTCCGGCATGCAGGAGCGGGTAGGAACCCGCACAAACGACCGCAAAAATGGTCATGGCCTCGGCGGAACGGTTAACGGCCGTTCTCCATTTTTGGCGGAACAAAAGAAGAACCGCCGAGATCAGGGTGCCGGCGTGGCCGATACCCACCCACCATACGAAATTGGTGATGTCCCAACCCCAATCCACCGTCTTGTTCAAACCCCAAACCCCTACCCCCGTAAAAAGCAGGTAGGTGACCGATACCAGCCAGAGGCCCAGGGCCGCCAAGGAAACGGTAAATCCGAGGTACCACCATTTGGTAGGTTTGGCCTCGATGGGTTTGATAATATCCTCGGTGATTTGGGTATAGGATGTTTTCCCAGTGATCAGAGGTCTTCGTGTAGGGGATTCGAACATAGGTTTTCTGTTAAACCGGTCGTGAATTATCGCGGGTTGGGAATATCGAAGCGTTAAAAGGAACAGCCTTAGGCCTGCAGGGGCGTCGTGTTACGGACTTTGGTTAAGAAATTGACCGAAGGCAACACGTTGAGTTCTTCGACAACGCCGTAGGTACGTTCGTTGAGGAAGAGGCGGGATACTTCGCTTTGGGGATCGTTCAAATCACCAAAAACGATGGCACCGGCTGGGCAAGACTGCTGACAGGCGGTTTGGATGCTACCATCCACCGGACGCATGCCTTTTCGTTTTCCATCCAATTTTCCGGCCTGAATCCGCTGCACACAGAAGGTGCATTTTTCCATCACACCGCGGGCTCTCACCGTTACATCCGGGTTGAGGACCATACGACCCAGGTCGGTCTGCGCCGGGTTGTTGTAGAACTGAGGATTGTCAATATACGAGAACCAGTTAAAGCGACGGACTTTGTAGGGGCAGTTGTTGGCGCAATAACGTGTTCCAACACAACGATTGTAAACCATCTGGTTCAAACCCTCGGAACTGTGAACCGTTGCCAAAACCGGACAAACCGTCTCACAGGGAGCGTTGTCGCATTGATGACACATAATGGGCTGGAATAGGACAGAAACCTGATCCGGCTTGTTGATGGAATCGTAGTCGTTTTCGGTATTGATTCGACGCGTCTGCTCGCCTTCCCCTTGGTTATCAAAATTGTAGTAACGGTCAATTCGTATCCAATGCATTTCGCGGCGATTGAGTACTTCTTGTTTGCCGACAACCGGAACATTGTTCTCCACTTGACAACTAACAACGCAGGAACCGCAACCGGTGCAGGCATTCAAGTCAATGGCCATGGCCCAATGATGCCCTTCGTAGTCCCTCTTTTGCCAAAGGGTGATGGCATCGCGGGAAATCCCAGGGTAAACTTTCTTGGTGGAGCCGTCTTCTTGACGTACCGAAACATAGGGACGCACATTGCCAGAAGCCGGATTGGCTGCGTATTCAGCCAAGGTCGTTTCTTTGACATGCAAACGGCCTTCGATGGTGTGATGGGTTTGGGTCTGGGCAATAGCGTAGGTCTCCCCTGTTTTCTCCAAGGAACGGACTTGAACGAATCCCGCAGAGCGTACATAAGGCGCTGCATTTACGCCGACCCCGGTACCGGCCTTCCCGGCATGTTGCTGACCGTACCCAATAGCCAAGGCATAGGTATCGGCAAAAAGTCCAGGTTGAACCAAGACCGGCATCTCCTGCTCCACCCCATCGGCCATCAGACGGACGACATCCCCGTCTTTGAGCCCTTTGTTTTGGGCCGTGACCATGGATACCATCAAGTAATTATCCCAACAAGCCTTGGTTAGAGGATCCGGCATTTCCTGCAACCAAGGAATATGAGCCAAGGTACCGTCACCGATTCCCAACTTGGT
>CAIOCC010000126.1 GCA_903856555.1 uncultured Bacteroidota bacterium | reverse complement strand
TTTGCGATGAACAAGAGCAGCTTTGCTGCATCTCCCGCTTTACAGCCGCCCTACGCGACCAAGCATGAGCGTAGAAACCTCTGGCACAGTCTCCGCCGAGGCTTTGTTTGATTATTGTTACAATAGAGGTATTGGATGGGTCAGCAGTCGCCGACCCCATCGCAGCGGTGTGGCAAAGGATGATTCAGGAAGGATGGACCATCCCTCTTTTGCGTCCCATTTGGACCCGACTCAGCACTTGGTGGACCCCACCGCTCACCACAACCGGGTATGGACGCTTCAGGACCGAAATGGTTTTGTGGTGGCCCCCTTTGATTTAAAAAAACAAGCTGCGCTTTGGATGGAACCCGCCTTTGCCTGGACAGGTAACCAGGTTCCCCTTTCTTTGCTTGAGGCGGAATCTTGGTACAAGCAACCCTTGAGAGAATCCAAGGCGAGCGATTGCCCCCAAAAGCATCATCAAAGTCAAGATGAATTCTGCCAACACGTAGAGGATATCATCGCTCGCCTAAAGAAGGGGTCCCTCGAGTCGCATGAACTCAGCAAAGTGGTCTGGTCCAGAACTTTGGAGGCTCAACAACCCGAGGATCTTGGTCCCTATCCATTTTTTGAACATATATGCCAAGCCTATCCTGAGGTACATGCTGTTTTGTGTTATCACCCATCGATGGGGTTGTGGATTGGCGCCAGCCCTGAAATCTTAATTGAACGCCAAAAGGATCGGGTGTATAGCATGGCCCTGGCCGGGACAAGGCCACGTCCGGTCTTGGATACCGAGGAGGAACCCCGTCCTTGGAGACCCAAAGAAATTCTGGAACAGGGCTTGGTCCTGCGTTACCTGCAACATCGGTTCCTGGGCCTGGGCCTGGAACCCGAGACCGGTCCAACCAACAACCTTCAATCCGGACCGGTTGAACACCTGCATACCGAGGTTCATGCATCGACTTCTTTGACTTGCTACCAGATGGCCTTGGCTCTGCATCCCAGCCCGGCCATCGCAGGCGAGCCTTCGGAACAAGCCCTCGATTATCTATTGTTGAACGAACCCCATCAGCGTGAACTGTACGGGGGTTTTTGGGGGTTTTTGGACGCCGAAGGCTGTGGACGACTTTCGGTCAATTTGCGATGCCTACGCTGGTACCCCGATCGAGTTGTTTTGTACGCTGGTGCCGGAATCCTGGCCGATTCGGATCCCGAAGCAGAATGGCAGGAAACCTGCCGCAAGGCATCGACCCTGCTCAATCTGCTAAAATCCGAGGAAGACATCAACCAACCGCCGCTTCGTTCATGAAAAGCGACGCCTGGTTGCATCCTTCCCATTGGTCCTTGTTGGCCTCAAGCCTCCATCAGGCAGGGGTGCGTCGATTGGTCCTATGCCCAGGCTCGCGCAGTGCACCCCTCACCTTGAGCCTGGTTCGCAGCGATCGGTTTGACTACGCAGTCAGCGTAGACGAGCGCTCGGCGGGTTTTGTAGCGCTTGGGATGGCCCTGCGATACCAAGAGCCGGTGGCCGTGGTTTGCACATCGGGTACCGCGTTGCTTAATCTGGGTCCAGCCGTCGCCGAAGCGTTTTTTCAACGAATACCCTTGGTGGTTCTAAGTGCAGACCGACCCCTGGGTTCTGTGGGCCACCAAAGGGGGCAAGTCATCCATCAAAACGGAGTTTTTGGAGAGCATGTTCAGGCTTCGCTCTGCTGGGTAAACCAGATTGACTCGACGGAGGCTCTTCAGGAATCCTACCAT
>CAIOCC010000125.1 GCA_903856555.1 uncultured Bacteroidota bacterium | reverse complement strand
GCCGACGCCCTGCGTATGCAGGACAGCGGGTCCTTTGTCCCTTATATGAACCCCGAGGACTACCTGATTCAATTCAACGATATACTGCGGGTGGATATCAAGAGTTACGACGAGAAAACCTCCTTGCTCTTCAACGCCTTCAGCGCCCAGAATATGCAAATGGGCAGTATGGCAGCCCAGGGCGGTGGGGATCCGTATTTTATGTTCGGGTATTCGGTGGACGATTCGGGTTACCTGGAATTGCCGGTCTTGGGTCGGCTCAAGGTTGCCGGCCTGAGCATTAATCAGGCCCAGGCTTCGGTGCAGGCCGAAATCGACAAGTACTTCACCCAGGCCTTTGTCAAATTGGGTCTGGGCGGCATCCGCTTCTCGGTAATGGGGGAGGTCTTGAGGCCCGGCAAATTTGCGGTGATGCAGAATCGCCTAACGGTCCTCGAAGCCCTGGCCACGGCCGGGGAATTGCGGCCCGAAGCCAACCGACGCCGGGTTCAGCTGATTCGTCAATACCCCGGGGGCTCTCGGGTGGTCACCCTAGACTTGACGGATCGCAAACTTTTGGAATCTCCCTATTATTTTATCCGGCCCAACGATGTGCTGTATGTGGCGCCGATGCGGGTCCGGGAATGGGGTACCGGTATCACCGCCCAGCAATCCTTGGGTACGGTGCTCACCACCATCAGCCTGCTTGTCAATTCGATTCTTTTGTATAACACTTTACGTAATCTTTGATGGAAACCAAGTCCAACGATTTGATGAGGGAACGCGAAGCCCTGCAGGCCAACGGTGAGCAGGATCAGGGGGGTCTCAACCCCATGGTTTATGTGTTCAAGCTACTGTATTTCTGGCCTTACCTCATGCTGGCTCTGGTGATGGGCCTAGCCGGGGCCTTTATCTACAACCGTTACGCCACCCCGGAATACAAGATCAACGCTTCCCTCTTGATCAACGAGTCCAAGGGCGGGGGAGCCGCGATGAAGAACTTGGATGCAGCCCTGCTGAGCGGGGGCTTGGGGGGTATGACCTCCACCACGGACAACGAGATGGGGATTGTTCAATCCTTTACCCTGGTGGACATGGCCCTCAAGGAATTGGACCTAGGGGTTCGAATTACCCAGTTGGGCCAATTCAGCCGCGAAGAAGTTTACCCTCACCGGGATTGGGTGGTGGAGGTGGATAGTTTTCATCCCCAATTGGTGGACTTGACTGTGCTGATCGAAACGGTCGGTCAGAACCGCTACCGCATCGTGGAGAACGGCAAGGAGGGCCATCGTTACCAGCCCTTGCGCTACGATTACGAAGATCAGGACCCCGAACCTGCCGAGGTGGCCTCGGATATCCGAACCGGCACCTATGCCTTTGGGCAATGGGTGCAGGGCAAGGAGCATCGTTTCCGATTGCGCAGAGTCACAACGGCCCCTATTCCCGATGCGCAACGCTACAGCCTGGAATTCCGCTCCCATCGTTCCCTCACCGACGAGTATTTTGGGAAGGTCCAGGTGGAGCCCTGGAAAAAAATGGCTTCCCTCCTGTACCTGACCATCGAAGCCAACAACATCGCCAAGGGACGACGTTACCTGGACAAGTTAATGGAGGTCTATCTGAGGCAGAACCTGGAGCTCAAGAACCAGACCTCCCTCAACACGGTGAACTTCATCGACCGGGAATTATCGGGCATCAGCGATTCGTTGCAGACCACCGAATCCCGCTTGGAGCAGTTTCGCTCGGCCAACCGGACGGTGAATATCTCCACCGAGGGCCAGGTGATTTTTGGGCGCTTGGAGGAATACGAGAAAACCAGGGCCCTGGAGCAGGGCAAGCTCAAGTACTACGATTATTTGCGCCAGTATTTGGGCGAGAACCGGCCTGCCGGGGAGGTGGTTTCCCCCTCTACGATGGGTGTTCAAGATCCGGTCCTGGTGGAATTGATTCAGGAACTGGGCAAGATGAGCGCGGAGCGCAACGCCATGGCTGTGGGGACCCGGCGTTCCAACCCGTATTTGGAGCAGTTGGACGAGAAAATCCGCTTAACCCATTCGGCTATCCGGGAAAATCTCCGCAACCTGGTGCAGAATTCACAAATAGTAATCAAGGATCTGGACAGCCGGATCAAAACCACCGAAGGTCTTCTGTCCACCCTGCCCCGCACGGAGCGCGACCTGGTGAATATCAAACGCAAATTCACCCTCAACGAGAACCTCTTTGTGTACCTGCTGCAGAAGAGGGCCGAGGCGGGTATCACCATGGCGGCCAATTTGCCGGAT
>CAIOCC010000124.1 GCA_903856555.1 uncultured Bacteroidota bacterium | reverse complement strand
TTTTTGCAAAATCATTTGGAAGGCCGGGATGAACTTCAACCGCATCCATTGCACGGGGGGTGGTTTGCTGGATCGGGCCTGATTCAAGCCTTGCTTTCGGTGGCGGTACTCTTGACCTTTCTTCCTTTGATCTACAATGTTTATCATTGGAATCATGCCCTTCGCCTGCTTGCGGATTCCGTGCCGCTGGTGGCCCAATGGGTTCAAACCGAAGAGCAGGCATCGCGCTTGATTGCCCTGTTGCTGGACCAAAGCGGAGCCACCTTGGCCGTTGGGGGTTTGTTGGTTCTGGTCATTCTGCCGGCGGTGGGGGAAGAGCTCGTTTTTCGGGGAAGTCTACAACCGCTCTTGGGGCGCATTCTGGGTCGACCCCATGCGGCGGTTTGGGTTTCGGCTCTGATTTTTAGCGCGATACACGGTCAATGGTTGGGTTTTGTTCCTCGCTTTTTGCTAGGAGCCTTGTTCGGTTATCTGGCCCTTTGGTCGGGTTCGTTGTGGCCTTCGGTCCTGGCTCACATGAGCAATAATTTGTTATCTCTACTCGCCTATCGCTGGAATTGGCTGAATGCAAGGGCGGTTATCGAAGAAGCCAACGCGCCTTACCGGTGGAGCGATGCACCGATGGCTTGGTGGGTTGTGTTACCGGCTACCCTTGTCGGGGTTTACCTTTTGGTACAATTGGCTGGCCGCCGAAAATCTTGACCTATGGATACCGTCCACCCTACCGCACCCCAACCCGGACGTTCCAAACCCCGCACCCTAACGGCGTTGGGGGTGGCCGCGGGCATCCTTGGGATTTGGTGGGCCGGGGACCCGTTTATTCGACTTTTTTTGGCGGTATTGGCCGGCGGTTGTTGTTGGGAAATCTATTTGCGCCTTCAACCCGGACATCCCGAACATCCCCGGCGCGCGGCGTACGGTGCGGCTTTGCTGGGCCTGCTGGTCGTCGGTATCGGACCCGCTGGAGATCTCCTGCCTGGAATTCCTGCGGACGGCCCAGCGGTGGCGGTGGTGGCCTTGGCTTTTGTGCCGGGTTGGTGGTTGTTAAAAAGCAATTACATGCACCGTCGGCAACACCCCCTGGCCCAATCCGTGTTGCGCTGGGCTTCGGTGGTGGCCTATGTGGTGGCGCCCCTTCTCTTGTTTCGTAACATCTGCCTGGACCCGCGTCCGGTACTGGGGGGGCTCAGGGGACCGGATGCTTTTATGGCTTGCTTTGGACTGCTATGGATTCTGGACAGCGGGGCCTTGCTGGTCGGAAAGCGCTGGGGCCGTCGTCCCTTGCATCGACGCATTTCGCCTTCCAAAACCCTGGAAGGCAGCCTGGCCGGTTGGTTGTTTTGTGCCTTGGCCGGTTGGTTCTTATACCCCTCCCTTTTTGGAATTCGGGCGGCGGATGGATGGGGTTGGGTGGCTCTGGGGGCTGGCCCTGTAGGCATTGCGGGTGATTTGATGGAATCCGCCCTCAAGCGCAAAGCAGGGGTCAAAGACAGCGGACACTGGTTACCCGGACATGGTGGGTGGCTGGATCGCTTTGATTCGCTCTTGGCCTTGGCGGTTTGGGTTGGGCTCTGGAAATGGGCCCTGGCCTAAGGGGCCTTTTGGCGGTTTGAACCTTATTTTTGGCGGGCCTTTGGCCCCTACCCCTCCTTTTTTTTTTCACCTAAACTCTTGTTTATGTCCGAGAATAAGTCGGCCCCCGTCCACGAAAACCCTTTTGATTCCATGATGTCCCGCTTTGACGGGGCAGCCAAAATCCTTAACCTGGATCAGGGTCTATACAATGTCCTCAAATCACCGGCCAAGCAAGTCATTGTCAACTTGCCGGTTTCGATGGACAACGGCACCATTCAGATTTTTGAGGGGATTCGTGTTGTTCACAACATCAACCTGGGCCCTGCCAAAGGAGGAATTCGTTATTCACTGGATGTTGATCTGGACGAAGTCAAAGCCCTGGCGGCTTGGATGACCTGGAAATGCGCCGTTTCGAACATTCCTTTTGGGGGTGGCAAAGGCGGGGTCAAATGCGACCCCCGGTCCATGTCGGTTGGTGAATTGGAGCGCCTAACGCGGGCCTATACCCGCGCCATGATTGATGTTTTTGGTCCCGAAAAAGATATCCCAGCACCGGATATGGGAACGGGCCCCCGTGAAATGGCCTGGATTATGGATCAATATTCCCGCTTGGTTGGCTACTCCTCTCCCTCGGTCGTCACCGGAAAGCCCTTGGTCATGGGTGGTTCCAAAGGCCGGGTCGAAGCGACCGGTCGTGGCGTCATGGTGGCTGCGCGCAGTGCCATGCTCAAAATGGGACTGAATCCTTTCAAATCAACGTGTGCGGTTCAGGGCTTTGGCAATGTGGGTTCCATCTCGGCCAAACTCATGGAGCAACAAGGCCTCAAAATCCTGGCGATATCGGATGTTACCGGAGGTTATTACAACAGCAACGGCATTAACATCCAAGAGGCCATGGCCTACAGCGCGGCCCATGGAAATCAATTGGCCGGTTTTGGCGGGGCTGAACCCATCTCCAACGAAGCTTTGTTGGAATTACCGGTGGATGTTTTGATTCCAGCCGCCATGGAAGACCAAATCACCGCCCAAAATGCCGGGCGCATCCAGGCCAAACTCATCGTCGAAGGCGCCAACGGGCCCATCGCTGCGAGTGCGGACGATACCCTGAACCAAAAAGGCGTTCTGGTGGTTCCAGACATTCTGGCCAATGCCGGTGGTGTGACGGTTTCTTATTTTGAATGGGTCCAAAACCGTTTGGGTTATTTCTGGACCGAAGAGCGGGTGAATCGCCGCGCCGATCGGAACATGAAAGAGGCCTTTGAAGTGGTCTACCAAACCAGCCTCAAGCATCAATGCAGCATGCGCATCGCTGCCTACGTGGTGGCCATCGATAAGGTTGCCCAGGTCACGCAGTTGCGGGGTGGTATCTAAGAAGCAATCGTGATCCATCGCGAAGGTTATACCCTGATTTTGGCCACCCTCATCCTCTGCGGGGTGGGGGCCTGGTCGGTGCATCGTTACTTGACGAGTCCCACGTGGCTTGCCTGGATTGCCTATCTCTTGCTGGGGGTGATCACCGTTCTGGTTGTTCAATTTTTTCGCAACCCGCAACGAAACACCGTTTTGGATCCGCAACGGATTATCGCACCGGCGGATGGGCAAGTGGTCATCATTGAGAAGGTGCGAGAACCGGAATATTTTGGTGACGAGCGTTTGCAGATTTCAATCTTTATGTCCCCGATCAACGTCCATGTGAACCGCAATCCGGTGAGCGGGGTGGTTTCTTACTTTCGGTACCATCCGGGCGATTACCTCGTTGCATGGCACCCCAAGTCTTCGACCCTCAACGAACGAACCACCGTGGTGGTACGTGCCCAAAACGGACAAGAGGTTTTGTTTCGTCAAATTGCCGGGGCCCTGGCCCGCCGAATTCGTTGGTATGTCGCTGAAGGCGATACGGTTAAGCAGGGTGATGAGTTTGGTTTCATCAAGTTTGGGAGCCGGGTGGATGTTTACCTGCCCCCTGGGGCCCAACCCTTGGTCCGTGTTGGCCAAAAAGTAAGCGGTGGCGAAACCTACCTTGCCTCCTGGTAACAAAACCTCCGTTTCGGGGAATCGCACCCTGCTTCGGATCATTTTTGGGACCACGCTCATCGACATGATGGGTATAGGGCTCATTATCCCGGTGGTGACTCCGTTGATTTTGGACCCCAACCGAAACCTTTTGGATCCCTCCACTCCTTTTGGGGATCGAACCCTGGTTTTGGGTTTTTTGTTAAGCAGTTTTAGCCTGGCTCAGTTCCTAGGTTCCGGCCTTCTGGGTAGTCTCTCCGATCGCCACGGTCGCAAGCCGGTACTTTTTTGGACGGTGGCCGGCACCATGGCTTCCTATTTGGTTTTTGGGGCCGGTATTCTCATGGAATCCTTGCCTCTGCTTTTTGGGGGTCGTCTGATGCTGGGTTTTTGTTCAGGAAATCTGGCGGTGACTTTTTCGGCGATAGCAGATTTGAGTTCACCGGAGGAAAAGAGTCGAAACTTTGGGATGGTCGGTGCGGCTTTTGGGATTGGCTTTGTTTTGGGACCCTTTTTGGGGGGCCTGCTTTCGGATCCCCAGAACCATCCCGCTTTGGGTTACGAAACGCCCTTTTGGGGGGCCGCTGTCCTTAGCGCTTTGAACCTTTGGATGATTCGTCGCTATTTCAAAGAAACCCTGGCCCAACGAACCCACCGTCCCCTGCGTTTGGGGGATGGCATTCGACAAATTCGAACCGCTTTTGGTCACCCAACGCTGCGTCGTTTGTTCTTGGTTTCGTTTCTGATGGTCTTTGGATTCAATTTTTTTTCGCAGTACCTGCAGGTGTACATGATTGAGCGCTTTGATTATCGGCAGCGGGATATCGGGAACCTCTTTGGCTACCTGGGTTTGTGGATTGCAGTGACCCAAGGGGGGTTGCTCCGCCCTCTCTCGGCTCGTTTCAGCCCCGAGAGCATCCTTCGGGTCAGTTTGCCGGTCCTGGCCCTGGGGTTTTTGGGGATTTTGTGGCCAACAGAAGCTGTTTGGCTGTATGCCATCCTCCCTTTGGTCAGCTTGGGACAGGGTTTTAGCTCCCCCAACTTGCTTTCCCTGGTCTCCAACCGGGCAGATCCATCCGTTCAAGGTGAAATTTTGGGCATCAATCAGTCGGTGAATTCCTTTGCTCAATTGCTGCCTCCCTTGATCGGAGGGGTGGTGGTGGCATGGGACCTCCGAGCCCCCATGATCGCTGCAGGTATTTTTGTATTGCTAGCATGGCTAACTTTAGCAAGCATCAAAAGCCCGCGCCTTGGAAATTCACCATCCCGTTGATCCCGGTTCCCCTGTTTGGCTAACCATGAACTTGGTTCTGGTGGCCGCTCTTTTTGGGATCCTCCACCTGAGCAAAACCTGGAATGAAGGGCAAATTCGCCGCTTTGGTCGGGTTCTGGCCGTGATCCTTTTGGGCAATTTGCTCCTTCGCCAAGGGGTCTTGGCTTGGACCGGCGAATGGAAGGCCCATAACAGCCTGCCTCTGCAGATGTGTTCCTTTTCGGTCATATGGGCGGCGGTAACGCTTTGGACCGGCCACCCGTTGGTTTATGAGTTCTTGTTATTTTGGGGAGCAGGGGCCCTCCATTCTTTTTTGACTCCCGAATTGGACGATGGCAACAGCCTCTACAACCACATCGAATACACCATCAGCCATGCAGGCATTTTGGTGGCGGGTTTGTTTGCCACGGTCCGGATGGGCCTCAAGCCACGCCGGCGCAGTTGGCTCAAAATCTTTGGATACACCCAGTTGGTTTTGCCAGTAATGGGGACGGTCAATTATTTGTTAGGATCCAATTACATGTACCTAGCCAAGCGGCCCTTGGTGGACAACCCATTTCTGATTGGACCCTGGCCTTGGTACCTGCTAGGAATGGAATTTGCAGTCCTGATGCATTTTGTGTTATTTTACAACCTCCACCGTTGGCTTGCGGCTCGGTCTGAACGGCTGCGCCCATCCTGGTCCAACGAATCTTCCACGCTCGTTGAACGGTAAACCGCAGGGCTCTTCGAACGGTAAGCTGCGTGGCTCGCTGAAAGGTAAGCTTCGGGCGATTTAAGTCCCTGCTTCGCTCTTGGGGTCTTCCAAAGGTTGTTCTTTGGATTTGGACTTGCTTGACTTTTTGGAATCCTTCCCTGACTTTTTGGAGGCCACCTTTTTGGAGGCG
>CAIOCC010000123.1 GCA_903856555.1 uncultured Bacteroidota bacterium | reverse complement strand
GGGTACTAGACCCGATCAAGGTCGGATCAGGCGAGCACTGCGGCCTTGCGGCCCGCGGATGATATAAACCCCGGGTGAAACCCCGGCGGGCCAAGAGGGGCAATGCACCCACTGGTACTGTCCGTCGTGTTGGGTCTGCATGCGATTCAATACCCGGCCTTGCACGTCCGTTAATTGCAGGCTTTGCGGTTCCTGGTTGGTGGACGGCCAGCGGACCGTAAAGCCCTCAGCAGCCGGGTTGGGGTACACCTCCAAGTCACCGTAACGAGGCGTTTCCCACCAATCACCGGCCTCGTTATGACCCAAGGCCAGGTTGGGCGGACTCAACCGGCGCGATGTGTAGAGCTTGTAAACACCCGGGTCCCAATTCACCGAGATGGTGAAGTTGGTCACCAAAACACTATCTCCTGTAAAGTAGTCGTAATACCAGCCGTTGTCCGGGAATAGCAAAATTCCCGGGCGAAAGGCTACATCCCAATTGCCGGCAGCCACAACATGCATATCCGGGTGCACCAAACGAATTTGCTTGATACCGCCAGCCACCGCCAAAAAGAAACTATCCGTCGCAAAAGCCGGCTCGTTCTTGTGCAACTGATTCATGGCCGACCAGATTCGATACAGGTATTTGCGCTCCGGGGTGGTGAAATAATCCCAACGCACCGGCTTGGCATCGGTTCGGCAATTGGCATTGACCGTTCCGTTGGGGCAACGATTGATCGAAAAATCATAACCCACTTCCCCAAACTGCCATAACATTTTGGGACCGGGGATGCTCATCAAGAAAACAGGGACCAATTCCTGCCTTTTGAGAGCGGTGTTCAGATTGCGAACATTGACCAAGGAATTCTGGGCACCGAACAGCAAGTTCTTGTACATCAGGCGCTCTTCGTCGTGACTTTCGGCATAAGCCATCACCCCCGGCTTGTTCCATCCCCTGGCTTTGTGACTAGCCCAGCTAAAGGACGAATTCGTTGTAAAGCCCATGGTTCCTTCGTTGAATGCGTAATTCAGATTCCCCCACAACAACATTCCATAATCCCCCAAAACTTTTTCTTCGTCGTTGTTGGCCAAGTGCTCCAGGATAACATAGGAGTTCGGCGCCAAAGTCCACATGGAATCCGCCACCCTCCGCCACAACGCCACACGGGCCGCATCGTAATTCCCCCAGGCCCCGGTATTGCCCAGGGTATTGGTTTGGGTAAAGCCTTTGGACAAATCAAAGCGGTAACCATCCACCCGGTATTCGGTCAGCCAATGCCGTACCACCCGGTTCAGCAAACGGCGCGTTGCCGGACTCTCGTGATTGAAATCATTGCCCACATTGAAATCGTGCTTGGGCACGGTATTGAAATAAGGGCTGTTGGCCGCCGGACGATTGTTAGCGGCATCCCACCACAACTGGGCCAGCGGACTTTGGCCAAAAGCATGGTTCATAACAACATCCACCACCACCGCAATACCCCGTCCATGGCAGGAATCGATGAGGGCCTTGAGATCGTTTTCGGTGCCATAGGCCTTGTCAGCCGCCAAATGAAAGCTGGGGTTGTATCCCCATGAATCGTTGCCCTCAAATTCGTTCACCGGCATCAAGCTCAGGCAATTCACCCCTAAAGCCTGCAAGTAACCCAACGAATCCATCACATGCTTGTAGCGACGCGAGCCTACAAAATCCCGAACATGCAATTCGTAGGTCACCAATTTGCGGGGGTCCGGGCGCTGAAATCCGGTGTTTTGCCAAGCGTAGGCCGGAGCACCGGGTTGCATAACAGAGACGATGCCCGATGTCCCCGATGGATAGGGCAACAAATTGGGATACGTCGTCGCAGGAATAAAACGATCGTTGGCCGGATCCAAAACTTTGAGAGCAAAGGGATCCGCAACACGCTGGTTCCCGTTCACCAAGTATTGATAGGGAACCTCTTGACCAGGAGTCAAGCCCTCCAAGCGCAACCAATACCAAGACGAATCGGCGGTGCGATTCATCCGATAATTGCCATCGGGCGACCAATCGTTGAAGGGGGCCAATACAAAGGCGTGTTGCTTGAACGGCGCATACAAAGCCAAAACCACGGTGCTGTCGTTGATATAATTCACCCCTTCCACCGTTCCGGGTGGTAAGGGCTGGGCGACTTGGTTGCCCAAAGCCACCAAACGAGTGGTGTCCCGCACCACGACCCCAGCAGCGCCTCCTGAATTGGCCTCCAAAATCAAATCGTAGTTTCCAGGCTGGGGAAATGACAGCACATAGCCCAGGCTATCCCCCACCGTTGTCGCAACAACGGCGCCGTTCACCCGCAATGACAAACTACAAACCTGCGATGAAGCCCCCATCACCGTCAAACTGCTCCCCGGCTGAACAATGCTATTGTTACCCGATGGATTAAACAGAGCCGCATGCAATTGGCCCGCAGCGTAAAGCGGCAAATACAAATCGGAACCATCCGCTGCGCGTCCAACGATGGTTCCTGCGGTGTTACGAAAAACAAAAGCCAACGATCGAATCGACTCCATGGCAGGCACGCCCGGAGGGTTGGCCGTTGCGTTGTAGTAGGTTCTGGGCACATACGAGATGCTGTATACGTTGTTCCCTAACGGCGACATCAGCGGTGCGTTGCTAGTCCCCCAGCTACCGCGGACGTATTTCCAATCGGTGGGGGAGGTACTGAGGTTGGTGATGACCCCGGTATGAGCGTAGATGGGCGGCGCAACCCCCGCCAAGGCTCCATTCCCCTGCGATGCATCGTAGATAATGGTCACCGTGGACGTATCGGTAGGAAAGCGTGGAATGGACCGCAAAACCTGGGCCGAAACCGTTGAATTCAAGGCGCAGCCAAACCATCCAAGAAGGCTCAGGAAAAGAAACGAATTGAAAAAACCTGCTTTCATACCGAAAAATTAAAATTTAGACGCGACGAATTTAACAAAAAAAAAGCCGCGTTTCCGCGGCTTCTTTCAAAATGAAAATTTAGGATTAACGGTTGTAGATAACCTTCTTAACGGAGGTCTTGCCATCAACAACCTGACGTACGAAGTAGGTACCGAATGGAACCTTGGCGCCGGATGTCGAAGTCGCATCCCATACCAATTCGTGCTGACCAGCGGTTTGCTGACCGTTGCAAAGAGACTTAATCGACTGACCCAAGAGGTTAACGATTTCAACCGAAACCTTGGAAGAGCGAGTGTTCTCGTAGCTGATGTTCATCTCGCCGTTGAAAGGGTTGGGATAAACCGACAAAGGCTTGATGCTCTGGGTCAGGCTACGAATGGAGGACGTGATAATGGGGCTGCTGCCATCGCATTGGAAGCACTTATCCCAGCAATACTTAACCGTCAAAGGCACAGGAACAATCGTAACGCGACGATTGATATTGCCTGAGCCGTCGTTCACACCACAACCATCTGCGGCAATTGCGGTGTCAGCGGTGCCTTCATTGCTACCCCAGCCACCGTTCACAAACTTGAAAAGGAGGGGTTGACCAACGGCCGTGGCTGGGAATGTGATGGATTTGCTCCACACATTGTTGCCCATATTGGTCATGGCCGAACCGGTATCGCCAGGGCTCCAATTGACCATGGTCAAACCGTTGGAAGTTGCACCCAAATCAGCGAACGTACCACCAACGCGGAGACCGTTGGCAGCGATGGTGGCACCACCTGCAACGTAATCGGTCACATCCACCATGACGGTGAAGGTGACGGTTGTTTGGGCCATCGCCACGGTGCTAAGGGCGGTAGCAAACAAAAGGGTAAGTAATTTTTTCATGGGGAGGGTTTGGGGATTGATTGGTTGTTAACAAAAATTGATAAGCTCTTTAAAAATATGGATTTAGCAATTGAACAACGCCTCTAAAACAAGGCATTATTTATCACTATGAAGCAAAAATAAAGATTTCACCCCCAAATTACCAAATAATTGAAGGGGATTTTGTGGATAAAAAATCGCTAAATTGGCGGGAATTTTACGCTCAGACCCCGTTTTCCCGATTACACCCCCTATGCCATCCGCTAGCCCCGATTCCCCCCTGCAAAATCCGTCCCTCGCCATCGGCGACCTGGCCATTCTTACCAGCGGAGGCGATTCCCCGGGGATGAATGCCTGCATCCGGGCCCTGGTCCGCAGCGGTATCTATTACGGCCACCGGGTTTGGGGCGTGGTCCGGGGTTACGATGGCCTGATTCAAGACGATTTCAGGCCTATGGACCTCCGTTCCGTTGGAAATATCATCCACCGAGGCGGCACCATCCTCAAATCAGCCCGTTCCGAAGAATTCCGCACCGCAGAAGGCCGTCGCAAAGCCTACGAGAACCTCGCCAAACGCAATATCAATTCATTGGTGGTTGTAGGCGGAGATGGAAGCTTCCGAGGCGCCAATGTCTTTTCGGAGGAGTACCCCATTGCCGTGATGGGCCTCCCAGGGACCATCGATAACGACCTGTACGGTACCGATTATACCATCGGTTTTGATACCGCCACCAATACCGTGGTGGAATGCATTGACAAAATCAGGGACACCGCCGACGCCCACAATCGATTGTTCTTCATCGAAGTCATGGGCCGGGATGCCGGTTACATTGCCCTCAACGGAGGCATTGCGGCTGGTTGCGAAGATATCCTGATCCCCGAAACCAAAACCGACCTCAGCGAATTGGTCGAAGTCCTCAAAAAAGGCCGAGCCAACCACAAAAGCTCGGGACTCATTATTGTGGCCGAGGGCGAGGAAGAGGGCGGAGCCTACGAGATTGCCCGCAAAGTCGCCGAACAATTTGATGGGTACGAAATGAAGGTGACCATCTTGGGCCATATCCAGCGAGGTGGCAGTCCCTCGTATTTTGATCGGGTTCTGGCCAGCCGTTTGGGCGTCGCAGCTATCGAAGGTCTGCGCCAAGGCCAAAGCCGTGTCATGGCCGGCATCATCAATAACAAGGTCGTCTACACCCCCATTCACGAAGCCGTCAAGAATCCAACCCAACTGGATTTGGATCTCTACAGGATTTCCAAAATCTTGGCCATTTAATCTTGAAACGAATTTATCAAGCCCACTGCCTCTCTTCTCGATTTGTCCCTAGCCCTGAATTAATCCCATGTTATTAGTAGCCGACAGCGGTTCCACCAAGGCCGACTGGAAATTCCGTAACAACGAAGAACCCATCGTATCCACTCGGGGTTTTAATCCCTTTTTTCACAACCGGGAATTTGTCCTTTCTGAGCTGGAGGCCTCCCCTCTCAAGGCTTTGGTGGGCCAAGTCGACGAGGTCCGATTTTTTGGGGCCGGATGTTCCAGCGCTGAACGTAACTTAATCATTCAGAAGCCTTTGGAGGAATTTTTTCGGGGAGCCAAGGTGACCGTGGACCATGATATTCTTGGGGCCGGCATCGCCTGCGTTGGAGACGGCGAAGGCATCGCTTGTATTATCGGGACCGGCTCAAATTCGTGTTATTGCAAAGACCATGAATGGTCGCAAGTCGTGCCGGCACTCGGCCATTTACTGGGCGATGAAGCCAGCGGATCTTATTTGGGCCGACGCATGCTGGCGGATTATCTGTACAAATTGTTACCGGAATCTATCGCAACGGAACTCCAAAAGGAACACGGCCTCACCAAAGAGGGCATTTTTGAGAGCGCCTACCACAAGCCGGATGTGAATGTTTACTTCGCCTCCTTTGCGCGCATTCTATCCAAGTACCTGGACGAACCCTATGTCCGACAGGTCGTCACCGAAGGCTTTCATCGCTTTTTGGATATTCACGTGATGCGCTACCCACACGTTCACGATCTAACGGTTCATTTTGTGGGATCCATTGCCTACCACTTTGAGCCTCTGCTGGACGAAGTTTTGGCTACCAAAGGACTGCGCAAGGGCGGGGTTCACAAAAAACCCATTCACCCCCTCTACGCCTATTACGCCAGCAAGCGCTAAGGCTTGGCATTCGCCAAATTGCGAATCTTTTCGTCCATCACAAACTCATCCCCCTCCACGTACGAATTGTGGCGGTAAACCACTTTGCCCTGACCATCGTACAAAAGAGTGTAGGGAATGGTCTGGAAGTTTAGAATTCGCTTCATGTCTTCGTTGGGGTCCAACAAAATGCGGTAAGGCCAGCGTACGCCTTTGATATACGATTTGACCTTGGCTGAATTGCGCGCATCATCAATGCTCACCGCGACCAACTGCAGGCCGTAATCCGTGGCCCAATCCTCGTAGAGGTCCAGGTAATTGTTAAGTTCCTTCTTGCAGGGGGTGCACCAGGTGGCCCAAAACGTCAAAAGAACCGGGCGGCCGTTCCCCACCAGTTCACTCAACTTGAGGGCCTTGCCGTCCACATCCCGCAGGACCACCGCGGACAAGCGCTCGTCGGCACCCGATGAGGCAGGGGCCTGGGCCTGGGTCGTTAGCATCGACCCCAAACAGAGGGCTGCGCATAGTAGCCCTTTCAAAACCTGTGCGTTCATGCACTAAAGATATGCCCACGGTTTGGGCTTATTTTGTGGCCCTGTTCCAAAAAAATGTATTCTCGGCTTCCCATCCTTCTTGTTTTGGCCTTGGGCCTGACCTGGTCCGGCACAGCCCTCCATGCCCAAACCAAGGGCGGGCAGTTCAGCGGGGACCTGGAATGGTTCCAAAATGTCTTCTTTTTGGATTCCTCGGTGCTTTCCGATCCCATTCCGCCCCAGTATTACCAGCAACTCAGCTCAACCGATGCCTGGATGAACCTCAATTACCGTCAAGGGGACCTGGAAGCGGGCCTGCGTTTTGACTTGTTCCTCAACTCCGGGCTGCGGAATCCTTACGTGGTTCGCAACCAACAGGGCCTAGGATTTTGGTATGTAAGCCACAAAGTCAACCGCCTGAAGGTTCGCTTGGGACATTTGTACGATCAATTTGGCAACGGAATCACCTTTCGGGCCTACGAAGGCCGGGGCCAAAACCTGGACTATGCCTTGTTTGGTTTATCGGGTCAGTACCAAATCAACGACCATTGGCAAATCAAAGGCTTCACGGGCAAGCAAAAGGTCCTTTTTGATACGTATGCCCCGGTTATCAAAGGACTCTGTTTGCAGGGCAACCTTCGTTCCGAACGCCTAGGATTAAGCTGGGCCCCGGGTTGGTCCTTTGTCAACCGCACCCTCGATGGGCAATCCATGCAGAGTGTGGTCGGCAGCATCGAGAGCCTGGAGCCCTCCAAACGCTTTGTGCCCAAGTACAATACCTATGTCGGATCCTTTTTCCAGAACCTGCAATGGGGGCCCTGGAGCCTGAACACCGAATGGGCCCTCAAGAGCCAAGAGGCGGTGTTGGATCGCAACGGAATCCTCGAAAACAGCCCCGGATCGGTGCTTTATACGGATTTGGGGTATTCCAAAGACGGTTTTGGCATCAATGTGCAGTACAAACGGACCGACCACTTTGACTTTCGGGTTTCGCCCCTCGAAATTCTCAACGAAGGGCTGATTAATTACATCCCACCCGGGGCCCGTATGAATACCTACCGACTGACATCGCGTTACGCGGCGGCAACCCAGCTCGTTGGGGAGAACGCCGTCCAAATCGAAGCGGTGTACAGTCCTGCTCGTAACACTCAATTGCAGTTCAACCTGAGCCATGTGAACGGACCCGATCGCAGCCTCTATTACCGGGAGTACTACGCCGAAGCCAAACACAAATTCAACAAACAAATCACCCTTAGCGGAGGTCTCCAACATTTGGTGTACAACCAAGAACTCTACGAGTTCAAGCCTGGAGCTCCTCTCGTCCGGGCCTGGACGCCTTTTGCTGAACTTACCTACAAAATCAACCGCCAAAAATCCCTTCGCATCGAGGCCTCCCAAATGACCACCGAACAAGACCTGGGAGACTGGCTCTGGGGATTGATCGAATATAACATTGCTCCCCGTTATTCGTTCAGCATTATGGATATGTGGAATTACGGAAACCCCAACCCCGACAAGCGCAACCATTATTACACCGCCTTTGCGGCGCTCAATTGGCCCGGCCTTCGATTTACGGGTGGTTATGTGCGTCAGGTACAGGGTGTTATATGCACCGGTGGGGTCTGCCGCGTGGAGCCCGCTTTTAACGGATTGCGCTTCAGCATGAGTGCTAATTTTTGATCGAAGTCTCATGAAACGTCCTTCCATCCTCCTAGGTTTGCTATTGATGTTGGCGGTGTCCTGCCGTGAAATTGGTCCTGCCGTGGACTTGGGGCTCAATATCCTGCGGATTGATACCGTTTATACCGAAAGTCCGGCGGCCAAACAACCCATCACCGCCTTGATCGAAGAATTCACCGGGGTTCGTTGCGTGAATTGCCCACGGGCGCATCGGCTGATTGAAACCCTCCAGGGCCAATACCCCGGCCGAGTTTTGGCCGCCGGAATCCATACCGGTTTTTATGCCACGCCCTACCCCAACCGTTTGGACCTTCGAATTCCTGAGGGACCCGCGCTGGAGCTTTTGCTGGGCGGAACACTGGGCTATCCTGCTGGTGCGGTCAACCGGACCCGCTTTGCCGGCGAAAACCTTCTGCTCCTTTCCGACCAAAAATGGTCCAGCCATGTTGCCGATTTGATGGACGACAGCGCATCGGTTCGCCTAGAAATGTTGTCATCCGGGTATTCCGCCGCCACCAACCGCACCGAAGGCCGCTTGCGTTTGCGCTTTGCCGCCCCGGTCAATCCAGGCCCCACGTGGACGCCCCTTTACCTCACCCTCTATCTTCTCCAAAACAACCTCTTGGACTGGCAATTGGACGGCGGGGGCATCGACTCTCAGTATGTTCATCGTCATGTGGTTCGACGCTTGATTACACCGGTCAACGGAATGGTCCTGAACGCTCCAGATTATAGGGCCGGACGGGTGATCGAAATTGAATTCAAACACAATCTGGGAAACCTGCAACCGCTCCCGGTTTGGAACGATTGCAAATGGTTGGCCGTGGTTCATCAAAATCGTAACAATGATTTAACGATGGTTCAGGCGGCGCAGTTTCCTTTTGTTACCAACTAAGACCTCCAAGACCCTTCTTGATGAAATCGCTTCCCGAACGCACCGATGTACTGGTCGTCGGTGCCGGGCCGGCCGGTGCCACCACCTCTTTGTTTTTGGAACAAAAGGGGATTGATCACCTGGTCATTGACCAAAGCGAATTTCCCCGGGACAAAATCTGCGGCGATGCCCTCAGTGGCAAAGTCATTGATGTGCTGGCCCGTCTGGACCCCCGCCTCGTCAACGAGATGGAAGCCCTAACAGGCGAATTTCTACCGTGTTACGGGATCACCTTCGTGGCTCCCAACGGAACCGATCTCTCCATTCCTTTTCGAACCAAAGTGGCGGATCGACTGACGGCGGCTGGTTTTATCAGTCCCCGTTTGGATTTTGATGCTTTTTTGGTTTCCAAAATTCATCCCGAACGGCTTCGGACTTCTTGCAAATTAATCTCGTTGTCGAATGCGGGGTCGATCGCATCCGCCCCAGGTGCGGGGTCCATGGCATCCGCCCCAGGTGCAGGCCCTGCCTCAACAACCGCAGGCGAGCACCAGGTCACAGTGGAATACCAGGGGGAGCAACGAACGATCCGCGCTCGTTATGTGGTTGGCTGCGAAGGGGAGCGTTCCCTGGTCGCCAAGGATTGGGCGGGTTACGTTAAAGACAAAAACCATTATTGCGCCGCCCTGCGGGCCTATTACACGGGTGTTACCGGTTGTCACGCCGATAACTACATCGAATTGCACTTCCTCAAGGATATTTTGCCAGGCTATCTCTGGATATTTCCCATGAGCAACGGGCGCTTCAATGTGGGCATCGGGATGGCATCGCATCGCATTGCCCAGCGCAAGGTCAATCTCAAAACCGCCTTCGAAAAGGCCATCCGCGAAATCCCGTCCCTGCGGGAGCGATTTGCGCAGGCCCAACCCCTCACGCCCTTGCAGGGTTGGGGGCTTCCATTGGGGAGCAAGCGTTTTCCATTGTCCGGCGAAGGCTTCCTCTTGGTGGGTGATTCCGGCTCCCTCATCGACCCGTTTACCGGCGAAGGCATCGGCAACGCCATGAAAGCGGGGTACCATGCCGCCGAACACTTGGCCCTTAGCCTTCAAAACGGTCGCCGGGACGCCGCCTGGATGCGTTCCTACGATCAAAGGGTCTACCGAGACCTGGGCGGTGAGCTCCAAATCGGCAAAACCCTCCAGAAACTCACCAATTACCCCCGACTCTTTGACTTTGTGGTGGGCAAGGCGGCCCGAAACCGCGAACTACGGAACTTGATTTCCTCCATGTTCGATGATATCAGCCTGCGCAACCGCCTTCGCAATCCTTTCTTTTACCTGCGTTTGCTTTTAAGCCGGGATTAAAAAGTCCATCGATTGTGGAAAAAATTCGTGCAGCCTTTAACTTTAGCCTTTCACTCATTAATCACCTTTCTAATCCACAAGACTATGAACAAAGTTTGGATCGCCCTGCTCGGCCTTGCAATGGCCGTTTCCTGCAAAAAGAACGATTCCTGGATTCCTTACGGACCCGGCTCTAACGGGCAAGGGGGCGGCGGAACCGGCGGCGGCGGAACCGGCGGAACCGGTTTGGTTGTATCCCGCGTTCAGAATGCTTTTGCCATCAACTTTAGCGGTAACTGGTGTGGACCCTGCGGTGCCAACGGTATTCCCGCTCTTTACAACTTGAGTACCACCCATGGTGCCAAATTCAGCGGCATCAAAGTCGGCCTTAACGACCCCTTCACCGTCGGCGAAGGCAGCTTGATGGCCAGCCAATACGGAGTATCCGGCATCCCCGCTTATGTTGCCGGTGCTGATTTCCTCCAAAGTTCTTCTGCTTGGACCTCCGCCATCAACACCATTATTGGCACGGTCCCTGCCAATGTCAAGGCCGGGGTGGCCCTTCGCCGCACCAAAGTAGGCGACTCCATTTACGTGGACACCAAAGCTGAATTCTTCCAGGCCCTTCCTGCCGGCAACTATTCCTTGGCTGTCTTTTTGGTCGAGAACAACATCGCCCTCAGCCAGGCCGGTCAAAGCGATCCCAACTTCAAGCACAAGATGGTCTTCCGCGGTGGCGCGACGGCCATGCCATCCAACAACATCACCAGCGTTTGGGGT
>CAIOCC010000122.1 GCA_903856555.1 uncultured Bacteroidota bacterium | reverse complement strand
GTTCATGAAGCTGATCTTGGTGGCCAACATGGCGTTGGCGGCGTATTTGGTCATTTCGGCCGAGGGAATGTCCATAAAAAGGATGGGATGGCCGTTAAGGGTAAAGGGTTTGTAGAGGCGGGACAGGGTATCCTGGGCCTGCGGGCTCTCGCAACCCACCACGATACGGTCCGGTTTCAGAAAATCTTCAATGGCCGCGCCTTCTTTGAGAAACTCCGGGTTGGAGGCCACATCAAAAGGGATTTCGGCGCCTCGTTCCTGCATGGCTTGCCGGACGGCTTCGTGGACCTTGCGGCTGGTACTGACCGGCACGGTGGATTTGGTCACCACCACGGCATAGTGCTGGAGATTTTTGCCGATTTCGGAGGCGACACCCAGCACGTACTTGAGGTCGGCGCTCCCGTCTTCGCCGGGGGGGGTTCCCACCGCGATAAAGATGGCTTCGGCACCTTGGATGGCCTCCCCCAGGTTGGTGCTAAAATGCAGGCGCCCGTTCTGATAATTGCGTAACACCATTTCTTCGAGCCCTGGCTCGTAAATCGGCATTTTTCCGGCCTTGAGGCCATCGATCTTGCGTTGATCGATATCAATGCATTGGACTTCAATGCCTACTTCGGCAAAACAGGTACCGGTGACAAGGCCAACATAGCCGGTGCCGACAATGGCAATTTTCATAAAAACGATTGAAAAGACTCTTGGAAAGGGACTTAAATAGATTTCAAAATTAAGGTATGAGGCCCCAACTTCCCGCTTTATGCCGATTTTTGGGGGTTCTATGGCCATGCAAAACGCAGTCCGCACCCTTCTTTCCCTGGTCTTGGCCTTGTGGGTCGCCGTCCCGGTTCACGCAGCTTCTCAGTTCCGTCCCGGTTCGGACTCCTTGCCCAACGGAGGTTGGACCTTGGAGCAGTGCATTCGCTATGCGTTGGAACACAATCTCACCCTGCGACAGGGGGACTTGGCGGTTGCCGGGGCCCAATTGGACCAAAAAGCGGCCCGTCTGGCCTTTACGCCTTCGGTGAACGGTTCGGCCGGGGTCGCGTTTAACAACGGCCGGGCCATCGACCCGTTTACCAATACCTTTAGTAACCAAACGGTTGAGTCCAACCAAATGGGATTGAGCGGGGCCTGGACCCTGTACCAGGGGGGGCAATTGCGGCGTCAATTGCAGGCGGCGGGCTCTGGAAAGGAGGCGTCGGTCAAAGAGCAGGATGCATTGCGTAATAATATTGCTTTGAGCATTGCCAACGCATACCTGCAGGTTCTTTTGTCCAACGAACTTTACAAAGTAGCCGAACAACAAAAGAATTCCACCTACAATCAACTGGTCCGGATTCGTGAATTGGTTCAGGCCGGTTCTCTATCGAGGGATAATCAACTGAACCTCGAAGCCCAGTTGGCCTCCGACGAAGTGTCCAGAACCAACGCCGAAAACAACGCTACCAACGCCCGCATTGGCTTGGCCCTGCTCATTCAGTGGCCAGACCCGGAGAACTTTGAGCTGGCTCAGCCCGATTCAGACGGTTTTCAGGCCGATGTCGCTGCCCGTCCCCGGGTGGAGGAGCCAACGACCTCGATCCTTTACCGCGATGCCCTGACCAAGCAACCCCAGATTTTGGGCAACGAATGGCGCTACCGTCAATCGCAATGGAATCTCAAGGCGGCCCAATCCCTGCGCTACCCAAGGCTGACGGCCTTTGCGAACATGAACACTCTTTTTGCATCGACCAGCCAACAATTTGT
>CAIOCC010000121.1 GCA_903856555.1 uncultured Bacteroidota bacterium | reverse complement strand
CCACCGAAATGTGGGAACGTTTCGGCTATTACCTCATGCTTGGCATTTTCTCGCTGTACATGCTCGATGGCTGGAACAACGGGGGAATGGGTTTTGACTCCAAAACAAAAACCGATATCAACGGAACGTACCTGGGGTTGGTGTACCTGACGCCCTTTATTGGTGGCCTCCTCGCCGACCGCATGCTGGGGTACCGACGATCCATTATTCTGGGTGGCCTAATGATGGCGGCCGGGTATTTTTTGTTATCGGTCCATAGTATCGAAACCTTCTACGCCGCCTTGGCTTTGATCATCCTTGGTAATGGTTTTTTTAAGCCCAATATCTCCACCCTGGTGGGTAACCTCTACAATACCGACGCGCTCAAAAACAAAAAGGATTCCGGGTTTAACATCTTCTACATGGGCATTAACGTAGGAGCCTTCATATGCAATTTTGTGGCGGCCTACATGCGTATTAACTACGGATGGGGCCATGCCTTTGCGGCTGCTGGTGTTGGGATGTTGATTGGGGTTGTTATTTTTCTGATAGGGATGCCCCATATCAAACATGTGGATCAAGTCAAGCCTCTCAAGGATGGGGATATGTCAACCCTCAAAATCCTGTCCATGACCCTTTTACCGATGTTCGTCTTTGGGGCCATCGGTTATGCCATCCCTGGGAATCTCTTGGGCACCGATACCAACGACGCCTTCATCATCGGCTGTTTGCCCGTCATTGCCTTTTTTATCTATTTGGCCTTTACGGCCGAAGCCAAAGAACGCCGCGCCATCAAAGCCCTTTTGGCAGTCTTCTCTTGTGTTATTTTGTTCTTTGCGATTTTTCATCAAAACGGTGACGCCCTTACGGTCTGGGCGGAGGATTTTACCGATCGTGAAATGCCAGCTGCTATTGCTCCCGCCGCCGAAAATTTTGGAATGGCACAGGTGGTGACCAACCATGAATTGGTTCAAATGAACGATGAGGAATTTGGAATTGCGATGGAGATGATGCGGTCCCAAGAAAACGCCATGCCCGGCACGACGGCCGAAGAACTAAAAGCCAAAGCCGATTACTCCGAAATCGTATCGCAGGTCGAAAAATCCAGGGCCTACTTCAAAAATCTACCCAAGGACCAGATCCCACCCACCGGACAAAGCCTGAGGCTTTATTCCACCGAATTGTACCAGTCCATTAACCCGTTCTGGGTCGTTTTGCTAACGCCCGTTATGGTTGGAATCTGGGGATTCTTTCGCTCCCGCGGCAAAGAACCCTCCACCCCAACCAAAATCGCCTTGGGTTTGGTCATCACCGCCCTTTCGGCCTTGGTGATGGTCGGGGCTGTCATGGCAACGAACGACCTCAGTGTGAAAGCCGGTTCCTTTTGGCTGCTGGCTTCCTACGGTGTTATCACCGTGGGTGAGCTCTGTTTGTCGCCTATGGGCCTTTCGCTGGTCTCCAAATTAAGCCCGCCACGAATTACCGCCCTGATGATGGGAGGTTTCTTTTTGGCGGTTTCGGTCGGCAACAAAATGTCCGGGATGCTATCAAGCCTCTGGGAAAGTTTTGACGACAAGCAAGATTTCTTTCTGTTGAATTTTGGACTGGTCATGGGCGCTGCACTTCTTCTCTTCCTGATGCTGCGCTGGCTGAATTCGGTCATGAAAGAGAACAACGTCCTCTAAACCAACACCTATGAACAACCCACCCCCCCCCTCCGATGGTCTAAGCGCTTCGGAGCAGGAATCCTTGTTGGCCATCCGCAACTTTAGCGGCACCTATCCCAAACAGATTTGGTACCTGTTCATGGTCGAAATGTGGGAGCGCTTCTGTTTCTACGGAATGCGCGGGATGTTAATGGTCTTTATGGTGACGGAACTCGGCTTGGGGGATGGCGCGGCCAACTTGCAATACGGTTCCATTCAATCCTTTGTCTATGCCTTCACCTTTTTGGGGGGCGTGCTTGCCGACCGCTTTCTCGGATTCCGTAAATCCTTGTTATGGGGATCCATCCTTATGTGCATTGGAGGCGTCTTGATGGGCATGGACCCCGTTAACAATTTTTATTTGGGCATTTGTTTTAACATCATTGGTAGCGGCTTTTTTAAGCCCAATATTTCCACCATGGTGGGGCAATTGTACCACGAAAACGATTCCCGCAGGGATGCCGGATTTAGCCTCTTTTATGCAGGGATCAATATCGGGGCCTTTTTGGGAGGAACCATCATGATTTTGGTGGCCAAATATGTTTCATGGAATGCCGCCTTTTTCTTGGTGGCTGTCGCCATGTGCATCAGCCTCCTTGTTTTCTTGGTTACCAAGCGAACGTTTGGCTCCATCGGGCTATCACCGCTCCGTCGCTTGCCCCAGGCACCCCGTTTGACTCGAGAGGCCCTGATTTACGCCGTCTCTTTGCTGGCCATTCTTCCGGTTTGGCTGATGATTACAGACACCCAATACACCGACCGCTTCATGACCATCATCGGGCCCCTCACCCTGATTTATTTGCTCTGGGAAATGCGGACCCTCAGCAGGGCCGAAAATCTTCGCCTCGGTGCCGCTATGATTTTTATCCTTTTTTCGGTTGTTTTTTGGGCCTTCTTTGAACAAAGCGGCGGCTCCCTAAGCCAATTTGCTTTGTACAACCTGCAGGGTCAGGATTTTCTGGGTCTATCGATGGATGCCAATGCCGTTAACAATTCGGCCAATGCGTTTTTTGTGATTGTTCTGGCCCCGGTTTTGGGGATGTTATGGGTCTGGCTGAGCGCTCGTCAAGCCGAACCCAATTCTACCCTCAAATTTGCCCTGGCCTTTGGTTTGATCGGTTTGGCCTTCTTGGCCTTTTATGCCAATCGTTATTTTGCAAACGCTCAAGGCCTCGCCTCCCTTGAAATTTTTGTTTTGGCTTACCTCATCGTCAGCGTGGGTGAGCTTTGCCTCTCTCCCATTGGTCTTTCGTTGATGACCAAATTATCTCCACTGCGTATGCAGGGACTGATCATGGGGATGTGGTTTCTCGCCTCGGCCTACGGACAATACGTTGCCGGCCTGTTGGGCGCGGGTATGTCCCTGAGCGATGACACCAACAACTCAGCACATGACAAGCTGATGGCTTACACCGATGGTTATTTGCAGCTAGGCCTCTATGCGTTGGCAGCGGCCGTACTCCTGGCCATCCTCAACCGCCCGGTCAAACAAATGATGCAGGGCATCCACTGATGCCCCCGCCGAACGGATGCCCCCGCTGATTTAAGGCTGTATCATCAAACGCAATCGGATCACCGACCCATCACGCTTGGTCAGGGTTCCCATATACCAACCCGGAGACCAAGACGACGTTTCGGTTACCAACGAT
>CAIOCC010000120.1 GCA_903856555.1 uncultured Bacteroidota bacterium | reverse complement strand
TGATTTTGTCTTGCATTCCATCGGGATGTCCCCCAATGTCCGCAAAGGCAAGGCCTATACCGATCTCAATTACGAATTCTATCACAAAACCTTGGACATATCGGCCATGTCTTTTCATCGTACCATGCGGGCCGCTATGACGACCAACTCTTTGTCCAAAGGTGCCTCCATCCTGGCCCTGTCTTATATCGCCGCTCAACGGGTTTTCCCGGATTACAACGATATGGCCGATGCCAAAGCCCTGCTGGAATCCATCGCCCGTAGTTTTGGTTACCACCTGGGCAAATCCCACGGCGTTCGTGTCAACACCATTTCCCAAAGCCCCACCCGCACAACGGCTGGATCGGGCGTCAAAGGGTTTGACGATTTCTTGGATTATGCGGAGCGCATGTCTCCTTTGGGGAATGCGTCCGCCGAATCCTGCGCCGATTATTGCGTTGTCATGTTTTCGGATTTGACCCGCATGGTGACCATGCAGAATCTTTTTCATGACGGAGGATTCTCCTTCACCGGGGTCAGCCAAGAAGTTCTGCAAGCCTAGTAACAACACGGGAATCCTATAAAAAACCTTTGGTTTTGAGCAATCGATCCTGCTTGCTTTACCTACTCTTGGCCATCACGCTCACAGCGGGGGCCTTGTACGGGATCACCCGGGTTATATGGTCCCGTCTTGAAAGGATGGCACCCGGTTTGGATGCATCCATGGATCGATTTGAAGCCTCCCTGGGCGAACCCCTGTGGATTGAAATTCAAAGCCAAAACCCTCCCATTCAAGATGAAAAGGCCCAGAAGGCCCTGAACCGCTTGTTGCATCGACTATGCGCCCCCAACGGGATCGACACCGCAGGTTTGCATAGACACCTGGTCCAAAACCCGGAGGTCAATGCCTTTGCGATGCCCGGTCGACGCTTGGTCATCCAAAGCGGCCTCATCCAAAAAGCCAAGAACCCGGACGAAGTTGCGGGGGTCCTGGCCCACGAAATCGCCCATGCGGAACAAGGTCATATTCGACGCAAAATCTTGAAGGAAGCAGGCCTCAGCCTGCTCATGGCCTGGATTAGTGGGGGATTGGGCGGGGGCCCAACCGGCATCCATGAACTGGCGAGGGTTCTAAGCTCTACCGCCTTTGACCGAACCTACGAAGCCGAGGCCGATCGCGTCGCCGTTCGCTATCTTCAGACTGCACGCATTGACCCCGAGGGCCTGGCCGTTTTCATGGACCGTTTGGCCGCCAACGAAAAAGAAAATCCCACCCCGCCCGAATGGCTCAGCACCCATCCGGCTTCCCCAAAGCGGGCCGTGACCATTCGTCATCAGGCCGCCCAAAATCCCAACACCGCCTACCAACCCTCCCTGAACGAGTCGGATTGGCAAGCCCTCCAAAAAGCGACAAGTCAACCTTAAAACCAACCCACTATGCAGCACCTCTCCCGCATCCTCGCCTCTTTGTTCATTCTATCGATCACTATCGGAATGCAGGCCTGCACCCCAGCGGTGTTGCGTCGCACCTCCATCGAAGGCCTTAGCTACAAAGGAACCGACATCTATTACCAGAATGAACTCTGCGCCCGCATGACGGCCCTGGAGATTGCGTACGATCACGGCAAAATTGTCCGCGAATGCACCTTTGTGATTGTGGATCAAAAATTCGACGCCTACGCCCTGGGAATCATCAAATTAATGCGCGAAAAGAAACCCGAATGGGAGGTCGAAGTGGAACTCAAAAGCCCTGAGCTCCCGTAGAGTAAAAACCGAAACCGGCTAGCGTAAAAACCGGAACCGATTGGAGCGGGAGACGAGATTCGAACTCGCGACCCCGACCTTGGGAAGGTCGTGCTCTACCAACTGAGCTACTCCCGCTTTTAGTCTCAACAAGGATTCGTTCGCGTTGAATCCTCCGTCAAAGGTAAACCAGAACCCTCCCCTATCACTCCTGCATTCCCTTCCCGGCCATGACTTTGGGCCGCGAGGTCTCGATCCTTCGGAGCCGGGTGGTGGATTGGGCCGCCCCCGAAAAGTGAAGAAGGTAGCCTCGGCGTCGGCCGGGCGTCAAGGCTTCAAAGGCCTGAGCAAAGTCCGGATGGGCCTGCATGTACGTTTGCAATTCAGCAGGATAATCCGGCGTTCCTTCGGTGCTACCGCTTCCTTTTTCAGGGCTATGGCTTTCTTTTTTGGGGCTCCCTTTTGTTTTTCTGGATTGCACGCCCTGGGCGCTTGGATTACCGTTAATGTGTTGTTGCAACAATTCTTTAACAACGACTTCGGCCCCCTGCAAGGCCTCCCAACTGCGCCAGCGGATGACCCGATCGCGTACACTGTTGGGTCCGGGCTTTTCCAAGAGGCCGGCAACATCCTTGAGCCAAGCACCGTCCAGGAAAGACAAAACACAGGCGTCTTTCAACGCGCTCAGCATGACCAAATTCCGACCATTCTGCGTATAGCATGGAACCCCCCATTTGCATTCCTCCACCAGTCCTGTTTCCAGAATCCAGGACCTGAGAAGCGCTAATTC
>CAIOCC010000119.1 GCA_903856555.1 uncultured Bacteroidota bacterium | reverse complement strand
CCCAGGATTCCTTTCCTCCTTTGCCAGACCCGTCCATGGTAACACGCCGGGCCGCTCTGCTACCGGGTTGGGGACAGTGGACCAACCGAGCTTATTGGAAAATCCCGGTGGTATGGGGAGGATTGGGTTGGATGGCGTACCAGACATCCCGGACCGCTGATTTGTATTTGGATTACCGCAATGCGTATCGGTGGAGGACGGATAACGATCCACTCACTCGAGACCCTTTTGAAAGCACGGATAGCGAAGCTTCTTTGCTCCAAAAACGAGATTTACTGCGTAGGAGTCGGGATGCCTATGCCCTGTTGACCCTGGTCGCTTACGGTATCCAAATACTGGATGCCCATGTCGATGCGCATCTCAAGGGCTTTGAGCGCTTGGACTTTTCGGTGCGACCAGCCCTGCCAGGCCAGGCCCCTGGTCTTGGGGGTGCGGCCCTGACCTGGACCTATCGCTTTTGAAGTCAAATTCTTTTTGTTTTTCAACGTATGAATTTATTGTTTTTGGGACACGGTCGGTTGGCCAAGGTGGTCGCCGAGGAAGCGGCCCACCGGGGGCATCGAGTTGTTGATTTTTTGGATTCCCAGCGCCCACTACGAAGCGAGGATCTCAGGGATGAGGTGGATATGGTGATTGAAACGGCTTTGCCTGAAGGTGTTATCGAGCGATCCGCTCAAGTTTTGGAAGCTGGCAAACCCCTCCTCATAGGGACCACCGGATGGTACCATCGCATGTCGGAATTGCAAAGCATCTGTTCTCATAACAATGGGACGGTTTTGTGGGCTTCCAACTTTGCTCCCGGTGTCCAGATTTTTAGGTCTTTGGCCGCCGAAGCGGCTCAACGATTGGCCTCCCTACCCGGTTACCGCATCGAGCTTCACGAGGCCCACCACCTCCAAAAGAAAGACCGTCCGAGCGGTACGGCTGTTCACACCGCCATGGATCTATTGAAGGTTCGCCCGGATTGGTCCGGTTGGATCCAAGGGGAGGAAGGGGAGGAAGGGAACCATCATCGAAGCGTAGCCGGCGACCATCAAGCGCCTGATCACCCACCACAGACGGAGTTAAGGATTTTTAGTCACCGGACCGAAAACGAAGTGGGAACCCATACACTTCGAATGCAAGGGGCCTACGAAAGTCTGGAATGGACGCATCGAGCGTTGGACCGAAGGGCTTTTGGATGGGGGGCCGTTTCGGCGGCCGAATGGTTGCAGAATCGACGAGGCTGGTACAGCATCGACGACTTTTACGAGGACCTCTGGGCCTCACCCAAATAAATCCCCGGTGGTGGTCGAAGCCGGAGGTACCACCCCCAAATGGCGGTAGGCGCGCTCGGTCAGTTCGCGGCCTCGCGGGGTTCGTTTGAGGTAACCCTCTTGGATCAAAAACGGTTCGTAAACTTCCTCGATGGTGCCCGATTCTTCGCCAACGGCGGTTGCGATCGTATTGAGCCCCACCGGTCCTCCCGAAAATTTGTGGTACAGGGTGGATAGAATTCGGTTGTCCATTTCGTCCAAGCCCCGGTGATCGACTTGCAAAGCGTCCAAGGCCAAATTGGCGATTTCTTGGTCGATAATGCCTTTGCCTTTGACCTGGGCAAAGTCCCGGGTTCTTCGTAACAACGCATTGGCAATACGCGGGGTCCCGCGGCTGCGCCTGGCCAATTCCTGGGAACCCCCTTCTTCGATGGGAACCCCCAGAATGCCCGAGGAACGGGTGATGATGCGGCTGAGCAAGGCCGAATCGTAGTACTCCAATCGGGCGTTGATCCCAAAGCGGGCCCGCAACGGGGCGGTTAGCAAGCCGGAGCGGGTGGTGGCCCCTATCAACGTGAAGGGTTGCAAGGCAATTTGGACCGAACGGGCATTGGGTCCGCTGTCAATCATGATATCAATCCGAAAGTCCTCCATGGCCGAGTAGAGGTATTCTTCGACCACCGAACTCAAGCGATGAATTTCATCAATGAATAGGACATCCCCTTCTTGCAATCCGGTGAGCAATCCAGCCAAATCGCCGGGTTTTTCGAGCACCGGTCCACTGGTCATTTTGATTTGGGCCTTCATTTCGTTGGCGATCAAATGGGCAAGGGTGGTTTTGCCCAATCCCGGGGGTCCGTGCAACAAGACATGATCCAAGGCTTCGCCCCGTCCCAAGGCAGCGGCCACAAAGACCCGCAGGTTCTCCATGACTTTGGTTTGACCTGTAAAATCTTCAAAGGTTCGGGGCCTCAAAACCAGCTCCTGGTCCTGCTCAGGATGACCCTCTGGGAGGGCGTCGGCTTCGAGATGGGGATTGCGCATGCTCCAAAATTAAGGCGAGAGCCGTATTTTGCAGGCTATGGCTTCGGATGCGCTGGTTATTGTGCCGACTTACAACGAAAGGGAGAATATTACGGCCTTTTTGAACAAAGTATTGGGTCTCCCGTACCCGTTGGAAATTCTGGTTGTGGACGATGGTTCGCCGGATGGAACCCAGGACTTGGTTCGCCAGGTGATGGATCAGCATCCCGGTAGGGTTCATTTACTGCCTCGTACCGCCAAAATGGGTTTGGGCACCGCCTACATCGCCGGTTTCCGTTGGGGACTCACCCGTTCCTACCAGTATTTTTTTGAAATAGATGCAGATTTTTCCCATAACCCCGAGGACCTTCTGCGCCTGCTGGCCGCCTGCCGCGACAAGTCCAGCGATTTGGCCATAGGTTCCCGCTATGTGACCGGTGTGAATGTGGTCAACTGGCCGATGAGTCGGGTCATGATGTCCTACTTTGCCTCCCGCTATGTGCAGTTCATTACTGGACTCCCGGTGCACGATGCCACCGCCGGGTTCAAGTGTTACCAGCGCCGGGTTTTGGAACGCATCAATCTCGATAAAATTCGCTTTATCGGCTATGCCTTTCAGATTGAAATGAAATTCAAGGCCTGGAAAGCAGGCTTTCAAATCACCGAGGTCCCCATCATTTTTACGGACCGCACCCTCGGCCAAAGCAAGATTTCCAAAGGCATCATCAAGGAAGCCGTTTGGGGAGTTTTGATGTTACGATGGAACGCGTTTTGGGGAATGCGGGGAGCTTTTAATTCAAAACCATGAACCTGGATTCGATGTTGGAGGCGATGCCTTCACAGCCTTTGTTTTTGATTGCCGGACCTTGTGTTGTAGAATCCAAGGACTTGTGCATGGAAGTGGCCGAAACAGCCCTCCAACTCTGCAACGAACGCGGCCTACCGTATGTCTTCAAGGCTTCCTACCGCAAAGCCAACCGGTCCTCGGCTTCTTCGTTTACGGGCATTGGCGATGACCAGGCCCTGGGGGTCTTGGCGGAGGTCCGTTCCACTTATTCGGTGCCGGTCTTGACCGATATCCATAACGAATCCGAGGCCATCAAAGCCGCTCAAGCAGTGGATGTTTTGCAGATCCCTGCTTTTTTGGCTCGCCAAAGTGATTTGTTACAGGCAGCCGCTCGAACCGGTCGTTGGGTGAACATCAAAAAGGGGCAGTTTATGTCGCCTTCGTCGATGAAATTCGCAGCCGACAAAGTTTTGTTAGAGGGGAATTCCCGGATCTGGTTAACCGAACGGGGCTCCCAATTTGGCTACCATGATTTGGTGGTGGACTTTCGTTCCGTGCCAATCATGCAGGGCCTGGGTTATCCGGTCGTCGTTGATATTACGCATGCTCTTCAGCGACCCAACCAAGAGAGCGGGGTAACGTCCGGAACGCCTGAATTCATTGAAACCTTGGGACGAGCCGCCGTGGCCGCAGGGTCCCGGGGTATTTTTTTGGAAACCCATCCCCAACCATCCATGGCCAAATCGGACGGGGCGAATATGTTGCCTTTGAATAAGTTAGAAGGCCTATTGGACCGATTAGCTGCCTTGGCACGCTTGGTGCATACCTGGTCTTAGCCAATAACCCGAGCCCCTAGGGCTAAGGAAGGATGCTAATTTGGGTCCGGCGGTCCTTGGCCCTGGATTCCGGCAGGTCATCGGTGGATAAAGGTCTGGAGGAACCATAACCAACGGCAACCAATCGACGCGGGTCACAGCCCTGGACAATGAGCCAGTTGCGAATATATTGAGCCCTGCGATTGGATAAATCTAGGTTGTGTTGGGGCGATCCGGTGGCATCGGTATGGCCTTGGATTTCGATTCGGATTTCGGGATTGCGATTTAGCCATTGCAAAAGGCTTTGGAGCGCGGGTTCCGAGTCCGCCAAGGGTTGATCTTGGTCCACCCCAAAGTAGAGATGATTCAAGACCCATTCGGTGGGACGTTGGGGTAGGGGGGTCGCGAACGTGTCGGGGGGACTCAAACGGGGTTGCGATGCGGTATCCAATTCAACACGCAGGAGACGAATCCCTTGCTCGGTCTCACGGCTTAACCAAGCCATCCGGCCGTCCGGTTCCAGGACCAATCCCATTTCATCCCTGTAGGAATTAAGGGGAGGCCCCAAGTTGGTTGGCGCCAACCATCGAGCCGATGAAGGTGAGTTGGCATCCCTACGGCTTCGGTACACATCCAATTGCCCCATGCCGGCATGTCCGGACGAAGAAAAATACAAATCCATTCCGTTGGGATGCAAGTAAGGGCTGTTCTCGCTGTACGGCGTGTTGATGTTGCTGTCCAAGGGCACCGGTTCCGACCAAACCAAACGATCCGGGTCCATCCCGGACCAATTCCACCAAGAAATATTCAAGGGGAATCCGGCGGTATCAACAGGCCAACCGCTCGAATCCAAGCGCGCCTGACTCATCCACAAATCACTGCCACCTCGGCTGCCCCTGCGGTTGCTCGCAAAATACAAAGTCAAACCGTCGCTACTCAGGGTGGGATGGGCATCCCAAGCGGCGGAGTTCACAAAAGGCCCCGCGGAATGAACGTTACCCCAACCACCTTTTTCTTTTAAGACATAATACAAGTCACAGGATCCCTGCCCGCCTTCTCGATAACAACCTGTAAACCAAAGCATATGGCCGTCCGGACTGAGCCAGCAACCGCCTTCGTCCAAGTCGCTGTTCACGGGCGTTCCCAATCGCTGCCCCGCCGACCATGGACCGTTTTCTTGGCGACTTTCAAAAAAATCTTCCCCCTTTTCGTCCCGACGGGTCAGGATCATTTGCCGTCCGCCATTGCACAAACAGGGTAGATAGGCTTGTAGTCCCCCGTCAATCGTCGCAGGAGCCGGCTCCAGTCGTTGAGGTCTTGGTTTCTTGAGGGCCTGCCATCCAAATCCGGCTTGTTTGCGCCACAAATCCATATCGCGCAGTTGTTCCGCTGTGGCTTTGGGGAAAAACGGAATCCGGTTGTAGTATTCCATGATGGTGGCATAATCCCCCACATGCAGGGATGCATTGAACAGTCCATGAAAGCCTTTGACCGAAAGGCGGGGGTGCAAATCCACACAGCGCCTAAAGGCCCTTTGGGCCTCGGACCAATCCCGGGTTTGAAGGTGCAAATCACCCAAAATCAGCCAACCCGGTGCGTGTTCGGGGTAACGATCGCAGAGTGTTTGGACTTTGGCAATGGCCAAATCGTAGCGGCCTTCGTTGACCGGTTCCAAGGCTTTGTTGAATTTGAGATCAATCTTTCGGGTATCGGTGTACACCGGGAAGGCCTCCGATGTTTGATTTCCGGATGGGGTGGTCTGGGCAAGGGACCGCGCAGTCAACAGAGCCCAAGCCAGTGCAAGGGCCTTAAGGAATCTCAAGGTATTTGTGGGTTTGGAGGGACAAGGTCCAATCCGGATTTTCCTGAACAAAACGAACCAAAAGGGGGGCTATGCTTTCTCTCTTGCTCCATTCCGGTTGAACAAAAAGCCGGCAACCGGGGCGAAGTCCCGTAACAAAACCCTGCATCCAATCCAAATCCGACGGGTGATACACCACCACCTTGAATTCATGCGCACGGGCAAGCGATTCAGCCAAAGGTTCTTTGAACTTTTTGGGGGATAGGCAGACCCAATCAAATTCGCCTCGAATCGGATAGACCCCGGAGGTTTCGATCCAGATCTGCAGGCCTTGGTCATGCAAGGCCTTGGTCAGCCATTGCAAATCGTAGGTGCAGGGTTCACCACCGGTTACCACCACGGCCGGAGCTCCGGAGGCCTTGGCTGCAAGGGCCAGTTCCTCAACGGACCGCAAAGGATGGGCCTGGGCATCCCAAGAATCTTTGACATCGCACCAAACACAGCCCACCGTGCAACCGCCCAAACGAATAAAACAAGCAGCGCGACCGCTGTGGTATCCTTCGCCTTGGAGGCTGAGGAACTGCTCCATAACCGGAAGCTTGTCCATGGCTTAGGTTGGGTTGGCTGCTTGCCAGGTATTCTGCAAAAGGGAAGCAATGGTCATGGGTCCAACACCCCCGGGGACCGGCGTGATGGCCCTGCAGAGAGGGGCGACCTCCTCAAAGCAAACATCTCCACGCAATGCGTAGCCGCTGCGCTTGCTGGGGTCCTCGACACGGGTTGTCCCCACATCAATGACCACGGCACCCGGACGCACCATGTCCGCGGTCACAAAACCTGGCTGTCCCAAGGCTGCGACCAAAAGATCGGCCCTGCGGCAATGTTCCTTCAAATCCACCGTCCGCGAATGGCAGAGGGTGACGGTGCAATTGCCGGGTGTGGTGTTGCGGGATAGCATTTGGGCCAAGGGGGAACCCACAATGGGACTCCGGCCGAGGACAACGGCATGCATTCCGCGGATGTCGATATGGTTGCGGTGAATTAATTCAAGAATACCGGAAGGGGTGGCCGGTTTGTAGCAGGGCAGTCCCAGCGCCATCCGTCCCAAGTTGACCGGGTGAAAGCCGTCCACATCCTTGGTGGGCAGGATGGCCAGGTTCACTTCGGTGGCATCCAAATGGGAGGGCAGGGGCAACTGCACGATGTATCCATCAATGCCCGGGTCTTGGTTGAGGCGATGGACCACTTCCATCAGTTCTTTTTGGGTCACCGAGCTGTCAAGGCGAACGATCTCCGAGCCAAAGCCCACCGATGCACAAGCTTTGATTTTGTGGGCCACGTAGGTTTCGCTTCCGCCATCGTTGCCAACCAAAACCGCCGTAAGGTGGGGGGGGCGTTGGCCTGATTGAAGGCGCAAGCGGTTCAGTTCCCGTAATTCCTCCCGGATTTGCTCTGCGGTGGCCTGGCCGTCCAGGATGAGAGGTGCGCCGTGGCTTGTTGGCATTAGTCCAGTTTGAGTACCGCCAAAAAGGCGCTTTGAGGAATCTCTACATTGCCCACCTGGCGCATGCGTTTCTTGCCTTTCTTTTGCTTTTCAAGCAACTTGCGTTTGCGGGAGATATCCCCCCCGTAACATTTAGCCGTCACATCTTTGCGCAGGGCCTTGAGGGTCTCACGGGCAATGATTTTGGCGCCAATGGAGGCCTGTATGGCCACTTCGAACTGCTGCCGGGTCAACAATTCTTTGAGCTTTTCGCACATTTTTTTGCCCAATTCATAGGCCTTGTCGGCATGGATCAAGGCTGAAAGCGCATCGACCGGTTCGGTGTTGAGGCGAATATCCATCCGGACCAAGCGGGACTGCCGGTAGCCGATCAGGTGATAGTCAAAAGAGGCGTAACCCCTCGAAATGGATTTGAGTTTATCGTAAAAATCAAAAACGATTTCACCCAGCGGCATGTCAAAGGTGATCTCAACCCGGTTGGAGCTCAGGTAGGTTTGGTTGGTGATGACGCCCCGCTTGTGCATGCACAATTCAATGACCGGACCGATATAATCCGATTTGGTGATGACCTGGGCGTGAATAAAAGGTTCTTCAATGAAATCAATATGGCTGGGATCCGGGAGGTCGGAGGGGTTGTTAACCGTTAACATTTCGCCCTTGGTGGTTTGGCAGAAATACGAAACGTTGGGAACGGTGGTGATGACCGTCATATCGAACTCTCTCTCTAGGCGCTCCTGGATAATTTCCATGTGAAGCATGCCCAAAAAACCGCAGCGGAAACCAAAGCCCAAGGCCGCCGAAGATTCGGGTTCAAAAACCAGGGAAGCATCGTTCAACTGAAGCTTTTCCATGGAATCCCTAAGTTCCTCATAATCTTCGGTTTCGACGGGATAGATTCCCGCAAACACCATGGGCTTGACTTCTTCAAAGCCTTTGATTCCTTCAATGCAGGGGCGTTCCATGCTGGTGATGGTGTCACCGACCTGAACCTCGCGTGCCTGTTTGATACCGGAAATAATATAACCCACGTCCCCCGTTTCGACGGTTTCACGGGGTTGGGGCTTGAGTTTGAGAATGCCAATTTCGTCGGCCAGGTATTCTTTGCCTGAATTCACAAATTTGACCCGCTCCCCGCTGCGGATTCTTCCGTTGAAAACACGGAAATACGCTACAACGCCCCGGTAATTATTGTACATCGAGTCAAAAATCAGGGCCTGCAGCGGGGCCGATGGATCGCCCTGGGGTGGGGGAATGCGCTTCACAATGGCTTCGAGGATGAGGTCCACGCCCTGCCCGGTTTTGCCGCTGGCGGGCAGAATATCCTCCCGTTGGCAGCCAATTAATTCTACGATCTGGTCCTTCACTTCTTCGGGGGATGCCGAAGGAAGGTCCATTTTGTTGAGAACAGGGATGATTTCCAAGTTGTGCTCCAGGGCCAGGTAAAGATTCGAAATCGTTTGAGCCTCAATGCCTTGGGAGGCATCAACGATCAACAAAGCCCCCTCGCAGGATGCAATGGCTCTGGACACCTCGTACGAAAAGTCCACGTGGCCAGGGGTATCAATCAAATTAAGTATATAGTCCTGATTATCAAGACGATAATTCATCTGAATGGCATGGCTCTTGATGGTGATGCCCCTTTCCCGCTCCAAATCCATATCGTCCAGGGTCTGCGCCTGCAGGTCCCGGTCTCCAACGGTTCCTGTCGTCTGCAGGAGCCGATCCGCCAGGGTGCTTTTGCCGTGATCAATGTGGGCGATGATGCAGAAATTCCGAATTTGTTTCATGGGTATGCAAAAGTACGCCCATCGTACCCCGGATTCGGACCTTTAAAAATGGATTAAACCTTGAAATTTGCGGCCTTAGCCAAGGTTTTTGGTCAAATCAGCGGTATTTTTCGTCCTGACTAATTCCAAATCCCTCCGGACCTTCGCCCATTCATGACCCCAGCTCTCTTCCTTCGTTCTCTGTTCCTGACTTTTTTGTTGGGATGGGGCCCCATGGCCGTTTGGGGCCAGACCTATACTATCACCCCGGTTCCCTTTGCGCCGGCCCCGTACGGTGGCACATCGCTGACCGGTCAATTCACTTCGGCCGATGACGGGGTGGCGGGTCCCTTTCCGCTGGGTTTCAGTTTTTGTTATTTCGGAAATACCTACACCCAGTTTTGGGTGGGTACCAACGGGTGGGTTAGTTTTTCGCCGGGTCAACCCAGCACCTACACGTCGGCCCCCATTCCGAGCACCAACGCCTCCGTCCCCCGGAACTGTGTGATGGGACCCTGGCAGGATTGGTGGTCCAACCTGAACGGCAACGGTACCATTTCGTATCAACAGGTCGGCACGTATCCCAACCGCAAAATGGTGGTATCGTTCTATCAACTGCCCATGTACCAATGCACCTCCCTTTTGGGGACCTTTCAGATTGTGTTGAACGAATGCAACAATACGATTGAGGTTTTCATTGAGAACAAACCTAATTGCACGACCTGGGCCGGCGGCACCGCCGTTTTGGGTCTTCACAACGCAACGGGTACGGTGGCTTTTGCCGCAGCGGCCCGCAATTCGACCCAGTGGTACGTTTCTCCTACGACCCCGGGGCTGGTTTATCCCAATTCGTCTCAGAGCGAAGGCTGGTTGTTTTCGCCGGTGGGGCAGTGCCAGGGGGTTTATTTTGGGGGGTTCAAATCCATCGACACCACTTCGTATTGGCCGGTGATTTCCCCGGCTTGCTATACCCGTCAAATGGGTCTCAAGGTCAAGGCGGGGGCTTTGGCCTGCAACAGTATTGATACCAATGGAACGGATTTTCGACTTTACAACCCAGCCGGTCAATTAATGCAGATCCGCAAGGTTTCGTATACCTGCCTTAACAACCGCACCGATTCCATCACGATTGAATCAGCCATTGATTTTCTGGTGAACGGAGACCATTACCTGGTGGTGCGTCAAGGGCTTGATAACAACACCCTGCTGGGGGACTGTGGCTCCGGGGCCCAGGAATTTGATACGATCATCGTGCGCTTGAATGACTGTTACGAGTACAATACTCCGGTTCGTATGCTCAATGTGGATGTCGCGCCCAACAACGAGGAAATTACCTTGACCTGGTCCACCCCGGAGGACTTTGATACCACTTATTTCAAGCGCTATGTCTTATTCAAAAACGACGGGCTCGATTCCGACCGTTGGTATCGTTTTGGGTCTACGGATCGTTTGACCGATACCACCATGGTCACCAGGGTTCAGGACCCAACCGAAGGCCCCCGAGACTTCATGGCCGTGCTTGAGATGAAGTATTACGGCTTAACCGACAACGGGGACTCGGTCAATAATATCTACCTCCAACCATCCGATACCACCCTGCTTAACGGAAACAGAGGGCCGGGTCGTATTCGCTGGACCCCTTACAAGGCTTTTGAAAACCCCCGCTACAACGTCTTCACGACCTTGGTAAACGATACGTTGGGCTATTGGGTTGGTTCGACCACCGATACCACCTTTGAAATCCAGAAGGGTACCAAGCTGGGGCGTTATCGGATTTGGGTGCAGGCGGTGAACGACGATAGCAGTTTCACGGCCCATTCCAATTGGATCACCTTTGATATTTTGGATCGCCCTGTGATTGTTTACAATGTGATAACCCCGAACGGGGATGGCTCCAATGATTTCTTCACCATCAAGGACCTGGTTTATTTCCCCGGCACCAAAGTCACCATTTACGATCGTTGGAATCAGGTGGTTTACAATTCCGATGATTACCAAAACGACTGGTCTCCGTCCGATCTACCCGCCGGTAATTACTTCTACGTCGTTCGGGTTATTGACAAAGAACCCTTGTTTGGCCCCCTTCAAATCATAAAATAATACGATGCGAATTCCACGATTTATTCTTGGCTTCTTGGTTTGTGCCACGGTTTGGCTATTACCCCTGGGTTCCCAAGCAACGCACTTAGCAGGTGGTAACATCACCTACACCAAGTTGGCCAACCCCAACGAGTATCAAATCACGTTGACTATTTACCGGGATTGCAACTCGATTATGCAGGGTCCTTTCACCAACCCCACCATGAACATGTACTACCGGAATGGTTGCGGTCAGACCTATACGCTTCCTGTTGCATGGGTACCTGGCACCGGTATTGAGGTCGTGACCGCTTGTACGATTGATCCCAGTACCTGCAATGGAGGTACCCGGTACGGTTTGCAGGAATACAAGTGGACCGGGACTGTCACCTTGCCTTTCTCAACCGTGAATCCAACCTGCAACGATTGGTATTTCGTTTGGGGAAACTCAGCAACGGCCGGTTGGTGTTGCCGTAATACCAACAATACCTTGGGACCTGCTCCAGGTCAACAGAACTTTTTCATCGATTCCTATCTCAACAACAACATTCCAAACGGTAATACCTCGGCCCGCTTTAATTCCTTTCAGGTTCCGGCCTATTGCATCCAAGAACCGGTAACCGTTGTTTTTGATGTTTCGGAAACCCAGGGGGATTCGGTTGTTTATTCCTTAACGCCGGCGATGACCGGGTGGAATACCAACGCCAATTACCTAGCACCCCGGACCGCCCAAGTCCCCGCCAATGTGGTCGGTAACGTCATTAATATCAACCCCAACAACGGCAATCTGAACTTCCTTTCGAATGTTCAACAGACGGCCATTTTTGTATTGCAGGTGAGCGAATACCGACAGGGAACCTTAATTGGTTATGTCAAGGTGGATGTTCAGGTGATATTGGGGATCGGGCGCTATTGCGATAATATCCGACCGGCTTTCAAAAATGATTCAACCATCGTGCAGTGCACCACCGATACCACATTCAAGGTTGAATTGAATTCTTTGATCGCTTGCAATTCCATCGCTCGCGATGGTTCAGAATTCAGGCTATACGATCCGAACGGTGATTTGGTGCAAATCCAGAGCGCCCGCCCCGATACCTGCATTAGCGATGGTCGGACTCGGAATATTTGGTTGCGATTGACCAAAGGCTTTGAGAAAAACGGAACGTATCATTTGGTCAGCCGCAAGGGGACGGATAACAACACCTTTGGGAACCGTTGCGATCTCTATATGCACGAATTTGATACACTCAAAATCAAGGTCAGTGGTTGCCCCGATTACAGAGCTCCGCTTCTTTTGGAAAACGTTACCTTGGACACCTTGAACGAAAATGCGGT